>PMDM01000224.1 GCA_003155565.1 Methylococcaceae bacterium
GGGCAAAACTTGACTGCGGGAAAATTTGAGGAGTTAGTGCAGCGATTGAATTATCGTCAAGATAATCAATTAAAGGTGGAAGGGTCTTATACCAAAAAAGACCAGCAAATCATCGTTAAAACCCGTGCATTTGATTTTTGGGATCAACGCGAACCTAGCAGAATGCTAGCGGTTAACTTTAGTGAGTCCAGCATTGCTAATGTGATGGATTTAGCCCAGGCTAAAGAAATGGCCATTGTCCGCATGGATCCTGTGCTGATAGGCAGTTTTTACCCCGCCATCAAAGAAGACAGAATTTTAATCAAGCTGGAAGAGACCCCGGAAATCCTCATCAAAGGCTTGTTGGCGTCAGAAGACCGGGATTTTTATAATCATATCGGCATTTCATTTCGCGGGATTGCCAGGGCGATCATGGCCGATATTAAAGCACAAGGTCTTGTTCAGGGTGGCAGCACGATCACCCAGCAATTGGTGAAAAACTTTTATCTGACTTCTGAACGTAAGTTATGGCGCAAAATCCAAGAAGTGTTTATGGCGTTGATTTTGGAATTTCGTTATAGCAAGCATGAGATTCTGGAAGCCTACCTGAATGAAATTTACCTGGGTCAAGACGGTGCCAGTGCGGTGCATGGTTTCGGTTTGGCGAGTGAATTCTATTTTGGCACAGCCCTCAGGGATCTCAATCTGGAACAAGTTGCAACCCTGGTTGCTTTGGTTAGGGGCCCGTCCCAGTATGACCCAAGAAGGTATCCCGAACGTGCGGTCGAACGGCGTAATCTAGTCCTTGATGAGATGGCCAATGAGGCTTACATTACTGTAGAACGAGCAAATCAGGCGAAACAAAAACCGTTAGTTATTTTGCCGCGTTCGCATACGGCAAAAAATCGCTATCCCGGTTTTCTCGATTTAATCAAGCGCCAGCTAAAACAGGAATACCGAGAAGAAGATTTGACCTCAGACGGGCTGCGTATTTTCACCACCCTGGATACCCAAGTACAGGATGCACTTGAACAGACAATAAGCCATAAATTAAGCCAGTTAGAGAAATCGTCCCGTGCCAAAGCGCTTGAAGCTGCGGTTGTTGTTACCCGTAGAGATAGTGGCGAAATTGCCGCCTTGGCAAGTGCACGGGAGGAAACGGCTTCCGGTTTCAATCGAGCATTGGATGCGTTGCGCCCCATAGGTTCGCTCATAAAGCCAGCGGTGTATTTGACTGCCCTCCAATACCCAAACAAATATACGATTACCACACGCGTTAGCGATTCTGATATTACAGTAAATTTGCCAAATGGCACGACCTGGAGTCCTAAAAATTACGATCATAGAGAGCATGGCAATGTTTCGTTACTCACCGCTTTGACCAAATCGTATAATTTGGCAACGGTAAGGATTGGGCTAGATATTGGCGTTGCCAGAACGGCAAAGACTTTGAAAGAGATGGGCATAACCAGGGAAGTCGATATCTTTCCATCATTATTACTGGGCGCTTCATCGCTCACGCCTATTGAAGTGACGCAAATGTACCAAACTTTGGCGGGAGACGGATTTTTAACGCCACTTCGCGGTATCCGTGCGGTTGTTGCAGAAGGTGGTAAACAATTACAAAGTTATCCTTTTATAGTCAGGCAAGCCGTCGATCCATCTGCAACCTATATCGTAAATACCATGTTGCAGGAGGTTATGCGCCAGGGCACGGGGCATTCGGCTTATGAAGAGTTTCCCAAAGATTATGGTTTGGTCGGTAAAACCGGCACTACAAACGATGCCAAGGATAGCTGGTTTGCTGGTTATACCGGGGATTATTTATCGGTCGTCTGGTTAGGGCGGGATGATAACAAACCCATTGGTCTGACGGGCGCAACGGGAGCCCTGCAAGTCTGGATTGACTTAATGAAACAGATTTCAAAACAGCCAGTCACGCTCATTCCTCCAGATAATATAACAACGGCTTGGGTCGATTCGGGTAACGGCTTACTGGCTAACAAGGCCTGTAGAAATGCGAAAGAATATCCTTATCTACCGGGTTCAGCGCCGACGGCCTATTCAACATGTGGACAAGCCGTTATCGAACAGGATAAATCCTGGTTTGATGATTTATTTACAGAATAATTTTTTAACAACTGAGCAATATATGAATAAGATTAATGTGTTATCTATGATTGGTTTGTGTTTGCTGGTAATGACGGGTTTTAGTGATGCAAAAAGCCATGCANNTAATGACGGGTTTTAGCGAGGCAAAAAACCATGTAAAATCCCACGCTAAAAGCCCAGCAAAAAATGAGCCGGTCATACAATTAAAGGTATTTTTGAAAGTTTCAAAATCGCTCTCTGCCGATTTTAAGCAGGTTCTGATTAATGAAGCCGGTAATCCAACCCAAACCAGTTATGGCGTTTTTTATTTACAAAGGCCGGGTAAATTTCGCTGGGATTATAAAAAACCCTTCCAGCAAGAGATTGTTTCCAACTCAGGGAAAGTGTGGTTTTACGATACCGAGCTTGAGCAAGTCACGGTGAAAAAAATTGATGAGTCATTAGGCTCGACTCCCGCACTATTGCTGAGTGGCGATGTCTCCTTNNGAAGATAATTACACCATGGAAGGGCAGGGTGTTGATGGCGATATGCAATGGGTGAAATTATTGCCCAAAAGCCAGGACAGCAGTTTCAAGTATGTACTGATAGGTTTGTCAAAAGGCACGTTGGCTGGCATGGAATTAAGCGATAATTTCGGTCAACTAACACGGATTTATTTCTCCAACGTCATCCTGAATGCACCGCTCAAGCAAACGCTATTTGAATTTAAGGCTCCAAAAGGGGCTGATATTTTTTCTGATGAGTGACCTCAAGAGATAGCTATGTTGCTACTCAACGTCTTTATTTACTTACCTTTATGTTACGTAAGCCACGATTTTCCCGCCCGTATGCCGCGCCGAGCACTGGCNNTGGCGAAGCAAAAGAAAGTATCTCGCCTGCCAGTGCGAGAACTGGTTTCAAAAAAGTCGTCGCGGTAGCGACACAAAGGTTAAATTCCATTCACGCAATTATGAATGCTGATTTAACAAAGCCTTTGGCAGACCGGATGCGGCCAAGACAATTAGATGAGTATATCGGCCAACACCATATCTTAAAACCTGGCAAACCCTTGTACGAAGCCATTAAATCAGGGCATCTGCATTCCATGGTTTTTTGGGGGCCGCCAGGATCAGGTAAAACCACCTTGGCACGGATAATAGCGCAGCATTCCGACGCAAAATTTATCCCCATTTCTGCCGTGCTTTCGGGCGTTAAAGACATCAGGGATGCGGTCGAACAAGCCAAACAAATCCAAAAAGAGCAGCACAGGGCCACCGTGTTGTTTGTGGATGAAGTGCATAGGTTTAACAAATCCCAACAGGACGCTTTCCTCCCGCATGTGGAAGACGGCACGTTTTACTTTGTCGGCGCGACCACGGAAAATCCCTCGTTTGCCCTAAACAACGCTTTGTTATCACGAGCCAGAGTGTACGTGCTAAATGCGCTGACAGCCGAAGATCTGTTGGCAGTCCTAGAGCAAGCGCTGAGCGATTCCACTAGGGGGCTAGGCGCTTTAGATATAACGATTGCTGAACCTATCAAACAGCAATTCGCACAGGCGGCTGATGGCGATGCCAGACGCTTGCTCAATCTATTGGAAATTGCTGCCGAACTTGCTTTGGCGCATGACGAACGGGAGATAAACGAGTCCTGTGCTACCGAAGTGCTTTCGGGCGGAGTCCGACGTTTTGACAACCAGGGCGAAGAATTTTATAACCAGATATCCGCCTTACACAAGTCGGTGCGCGGTAGCTCTCCAGATGCGTCCCTTTATTGGCTTTGCCGGATGATGGATGGCGGTTGTGACTTATCTTACCTGGCTAGAAGAATCGTCAGGATGGCATCGGAAGATATAGGCAACGCCGATCCAAGAGCGTTACAGATTGCGATCAATGCCTGGGAAGCGCAAGAGCGCTTGGGCAGTCCAGAAGGCGAACTGAGTTTGGCTCAAGCCGTCGTTTATATGGCCTGTGCGCCAAAAAGCAACGCTGTGTACATGGCTTACAATGCGGCGATGCGCGATGCAAAACAACACGGCAGTTTGCCCGTGCCGGTACATCTAAGAAATGCACCCACAAAGCTAATGAAATCGTTGGATTACGGTAAAGAATACCGCTATGCCCATCATGAGCCGGAAGCCTATGCTGCCGGGGAGAATTATTTTCCCGATGAGTTAAAGGGGAGTTGTTACTATGAGCCTGTGAACCGGGGGCTAGAAATAAAAATAAGCGAGAAATTAAAGCATCTCAAAGAGCTGGACAAAAAATATCAGAAGTAATGCCACTTTAAAGTTTTGCTGTTCGATGTGAAATTCGGATGCCTACCGTATTCAGATTGAGTCTAGATATTTGTTCTTGAGTTCCACATAATGCTGACTGGAATATATCAAAAATTCCCGCTCGGAATCTTTTAAAGGCCTGACTAATTTGGCTGGAGAGCCTACGTAAAGATGACCGCTTTCGAGAGTTTTGCCGGACGGGACCAATGCGCCCGCTCCTAACATTACGTAATCTTCTATGACGGCGTCGTCCATAATGATTGCGCCCATACCAATCAGGCAATAGTTGCCAATCGTGCAGGCATGGGCAATTGCCCTGTGACCCACGGTAACACCTTTGCCAATAGTTAATGGATAGCCCCGATCCGTAAATTTTCCATAATGGGTGACATGCAGAACAGAACCGTCCTGGATATTGGTGTCGTCGCCTATCGTGATGCTTTCGACATCCCCTCGCACCACGGTTGTCGGCCAGATAGAGACATTATCGCCAATCGTGACATCGCCAATCACGACTGCGCTGTCGGCTATGTAACTCGAATGACCGATTTTAGGTAGGATTCCATTGAATTTTTGAATGCTCATAAAGGTATATCTATAAACTAAGTTACGGTTCGACAAGCTCTACATTAACATAACTAATTGATAATTCAGTATTTTATCGTGATGAGCTTGTCGAAGCACGGTTTTTTAGATCTTACCATACGATTTTCTTTACCTGATTACACTAACAGGTAATTTGCATAGTAAGGTTAGTTTGGATTGACGTGCTTTTGCTAGGCATAGCAGGTAACAGTTTTGGTATTGGAACAATAAAACTTTGTGGGATTAACACGGGGTTAAACGGAGAAAGAAAGTTGTGCCTAACAGAGCAACTCTGCTAGGCATCACCACCAGCAGCAGGTTTATTTACCCGCAGCGCCCATAGCAGCATCTTTTGCTGTATCGGGTGCAGCTTCTTTTGCCGCTTCTAAGGGGTTTACTGGCGCATCTTTAGCACCTTCAACAACGGCTGCCGCACCTTCTACCGCAGCAGTACCTGCGTTTTTAGCCCCTTCGACAGCGGCGGCTCCTGCGTTGGCAGCACCCTCAACGGCAGCAGCTCCGGCACTCGCAGCGCCTTCAACGGCAGCAGCACCCGCACTTGCAGCACTATCTACGGCTGCTGCGCCAGCTTCGGTTGCTTTTTCAACAGCGGCTGCACCGGCACTTGCAGCGCTATCTACGGCTGCTGCGCCAGCATCGGTTGCATTTTCAACAGCAGCGGCACCGGCACTCGCTGCGCTATCTACGGCAGCAGTGCCAGCCTCGGTTGCATTTTCAACAGCGGCAGCTCCAGCATCAGTTGTTTTAGAAACGTCCTCAACGGCATTATTCGTTGTGGATTGTTCAGTGGATGAGGTTTGCGGGGCATTCCCGCCAT
This sequence comes from Methylococcaceae bacterium, assembly GCA_003155565.1. GTDB lineage: Bacteria > Pseudomonadota > Gammaproteobacteria > Methylococcales > Methylomonadaceae > Methyloglobulus. The sequence continues at coordinate 5,773 of PMDM01000224.1, forward strand.
TATCGCAGCCTGATAACAAAGCTATACTGATCATACTTGTGGCAATAATCTCTTTAGTTTTCATACGTGGATCCTGATGTTGAGTTACGAATATGATTGTCTGTTACCTGAAGATTTCATAGGTAATACCTAATACTAACACACAGATAAGTGAGCTTTGTAAAAAAATTGCTGCTTTAGATCATCAAAACCACACTATTCTAGCCAATGTTGCTTAGCAGAGATAAGTCCAAATTAATTTAATATTTTGATATTAAAACAAAAAATTCCCAAGTCGTATTTCTGGCTGGTTATTACGGATATGCCTTAAGTTTGCGCTTTTTTCATGGCAAATAATGCGACAGCGAGTACAGTCAGGCTGGGGAGCAGTGCCGTTAATGGCGGATTGAGGTTGTATATCAAGCCGACATGGTTGATTATGTTGTCGAAAATATTGAATCCCATCCCGATGGTAACGCCGATCATGATGCGGGCGCCGACACTTACCCCTCGATGGATGCCGATGACAAAAGGTGCCGACCTAGCATCATAATGAACGTCGTTAACGGGCTGACAGCGCGTCCCCAAAAGGCGACTTCGTAGGCATGTGATATTTGATGGTTACCTTTTAAAAATGCTACATACATCGCCAAGTCGTACAGGGAGAGATTATTAGGGTTAACCACGACAATTTTCAATAAATTGGGGGCAATTGATGATTTCCATGTCTGTTCAGCTTCATGGCTTACCTGGATTTGCTGTGTTGAAATCGACGATTGCTTAATGTTTTTCAACCGCCATGTTTTTTTGCCCAGGAACGTTGCTTTATCGGCATGTTTTGCATGAAGTAAATGACCTTGCCCGTCCAGTTCATACATATTAATGTTGGCTAATTTGCCGTCGTCTTCTAGCTGGCGGACATTGATAAAATTTGATCCTTCCCGCAACCATAGGCCATAGCTGGAATTCATGATGATTTGTTCGTTTTGGGCGGTCATTCTAATTTTCTGGCCTACTTTTTCACCTAACGGTGCGATAAATTCACCGATAAGCAATGACAACCCAACTAAGACAACCCCTGCCATCATAATTGCCTTTAATAATGCCAAGCGCCGATAATCCAGAGGCTTGCATTGCAATTAATTCCCGGTTATTGCACATCCTACCCAAAATAAATAGACTGCCAATTCATGCCGATGCAGGAATAAGTTGATATAGAACGGTAGGCGAAGTTAGAGCAAATTAGTAAAAATTTGTTCTAAATTGCAATGTCCTTTGCCTATATTATTCAATTTATCACCTAAATTTTGAACTGAATAACTATGGCTTAAATAAGGGGTTGAGTTGAAGTTGATTAATTTTTTGTAATACGCTGCGCATAGTTCAGTAGAGCATTGGTTTAAATGAACCGTATCTAATGGTTTATTTAAACCATTAGTTTCTTTCTGATCCTTTATAATTTGCAGCTATTTATTTTATTTAGCTGATTTTACTTAAGTTATTTTTATTTTCAAAGTATGGCACGAAAATAGCTTACATATTTTCAACCGACTAAAACCTAATTTGAATGTTTTATTACAGTTTGTCCCTCTTGAGGAATTATTTTCAGTAGATTACACAGATAATTATGAACCAGAAAATCACCGTCACAATAATTACCTTAAATGAGGAAGAAAATATCAGGGCTTGCATTGAGTCGGCATGGAGGGTTGCGGATGAAGTAATCGTTGTTGACAGTTATAGCACCGATAAAACTCGTGAAATAGCAGAAAGTTTAGGCGCAAATGTGTATAAACATCATTTTATGGGTGACGGCTTGCAGAAAGATTATGGTGTGCAATTCGCCAAAAACGACTGGATTTTACACATGGATGCTGATGAGCGTTTAGATGAGCAAATGGTGGCGGAAATTAAGGGCATCAATTATTCTGAAACGGATTACGATGCTTTTGCTTTCCGTAGAAAAAACTATATAGGCTCTAATTGGCAGAGAGTTTGGTATCCCGATTATATGATTAGGCTTTATCATAAAGATCGTTGCCGTTTTGCACCTATGCTTGTGCATACGTCTTTGACGACAAAAAAATATAAACGAATGAAAGGGAATATTATTCATTATTCATTCAAGGATCTTAGCGATTGTATTAGTCGAGCCGACAAGTACAGTAAGCTGGATGCAAGAGTACTGTTTGAGAATAATCTTAATATCAATCCGTGGACACCGGCAGTTCATGGAGTTGTGTCCTTTGTTAAATTTTATTTCCTGAAAAAAGGCATTTTCTATGGACTTGAGGGGTTAACTGCCTCCCTGATCGGCGCATTAAGGTCTTATCTAAAATACGCTCACCTTATAGAAATGCACCAGAATGCCGCATTGAACCAGCCTGATTGATAATCCATTTGACGGCTTTAATTACAGCCGCTTACGAGGGATAAATGAATTTTTGGCGTAGCGAAGTGCATTCCCGTTAGATTCGGAGTTTACTAAATGCATTTCAACGCTTTGTTTATCCGCTCCACGGAAACGCCCAACCAAGAAACTACGGTTCGATATGTAAGCTTCTTGAATAGGATCAAAGTTACTTTATTGAGGTGGAATAATGAAAAAGTATATTGATAAGCTAGCGACATTCATTGCGTTAGTTTTGATTGCGGCAAACCCTTACCAAGCAGAGGTTTTTGCTGACGGAGAAAAAAAGCCAAAGCCTGTATATGCTGCCAGTTCAGGCAATACCTCAACAACAAAACTCGAATCTCACAAAGAAGAAAAATGAAGCTGTAACACAGTTTGTCGATAATGTTTCCTTGATCAGTAAGCGCTCAAGTATTGACAGAAGAATAATGACAGCAGGCCATATCGGTTCCTGAATAAATGACGGGTTCAATCATTAAAACAATGACTGTTTGTACCAGCCAGTTTTCCGCATAAGGTTCTGAAAGAATAGCTCGATTTACAGAAGGTATGGTATGGACGCAATCAACAATACAGTAAGAAATGTTCATTTAATCGACAAATTCATGGTTTTTTCGCTAGTCGAGGCCATAGGTACCTTGGCGCATTATTCGATACTTTGTGCACTAGTCGAATTCTATGCTGTTGATCCGGTAACTGCTATCGGTTGGGGAGCGTTGGCCGGTTTATTTATCAATTGTGCGTTAAATTACTCGCTAACTTTCAAAAGTCGGCAGTCGCATGTCCAAACTTTCCCAAAATTCGCATTAATCGCTGCGCTGGGGTTATGTTTAAACCAGGGGATGATGGGGGTTGTTGACTCAGCAATTTTATTATCTTTACGCTCAGGTTATGACTACGGCAGCCGTCTTGGGTTGGAATTTTTGTGCCAATAGCTTCTGGAATTTTCAAATGGATATAACAGGGAATAGAGCCAATGATACAGTTTCGCCAATAATACAAAGAGTATTTACGGGATTCGGCTTGCTCACGGTTATCTTAGCCATACGTGTGTTCACACTGGGGCTTTACCCACTTTATGATCCTTCCGAATCAAGGTATGCGGAAATGGGACGCAAGATGCTGGAAACCGGAAACTGGGTGACGCCGCTAATTGATTACGGCATACCTTTCTGGGGAAAACCACCGTTGTCCGTATGGATGACGGCAGCAAGTTTAGGCCTGGGAGGAGTCAACGATTTTTTTGCCAGATTGCCCTCGTTTTTATTAAGTATCGGGATCGCCTGGATTATTTTTTATCTGGCTAGCGTACAACGAGGCCGTGATGCCGCCTGGACTGCAATCATCATTCTCACCAGCTCCGTGCTTTTTTTTGTGATGGCCGGCACAGTGGCGATGGATCCTTGTATGTGCTTTGGCGTCACGCTGGCTCTCGCTTCGTTCTGGCATGCATTGCGTGAAGGAAAGACTTATTGGGGTTATCTATTCTTCATCGGCTTGAGTATCGGCCTGATGGCG
>PMDM01000112.1:0-386 GCA_003155565.1 Methylococcaceae bacterium
CTTGCGGAATTAAATCCCAGTTGACGCTATCGCCGAAGGCTTCGTTAAAGCGGACACCGTTCACGTAAGTCGATAAACCTTGGGGTAAGCCCAATAAGGGTGATGCCACAAAGCCGCGATAATAAATATCCGGCTGTAAGGGATTGTTTTGCGCTTCGTTGACACTCACACTGCCCAAATAGCGGTTGATATAATCGGACAGGGAAATTGTTTGCGCTTTTTTCAACTGGCTGGCGCTTACGGTTTGCACGTTAGCGGGTATTTTGTCGGCAGAAACCCCGCTGCCCTGTAAAGGCGTTACGCCGACGACTTCCACTGCCTCTAATTCGACTGGTTCTTGTTCTTCTGCCAGTACGCCGCCGGTAACAAAAATAAGGCACAACACG
>PMDM01000112.1:401-5188 GCA_003155565.1 Methylococcaceae bacterium
CAAGGCGAACGGAGTTAATACTTCACAAGGCCGAATCAACAATAAAACATGTTTGTTGCCTTACTCCCCAACCCAATTTGTCAAAGCCTCAATAATGCTCTTGGCTTGGTCTTTGCTGGAAATGTTGAATTTTGATTTTTGCCGATATTCGCCGTTCTGTTTTTGATAACGGCGGATGGTGTATTTATCGGGGCCGTATTCGCCTTTCGCATTGTTCCAGTCCTGGTAACGGAACATTAACGTGGCCCAAGCGCCTTTGGTGAGAACTTTTTTATCCAGTTCCTTAACCGTTTGAACACCGCCATCTTCATAATTTACGGTTAATTCGTCTACTGTTTCTGCCATTGTTTTGCCTGATTGATGTAAATTAATGTGTGCTAAAAAATTGCCCAAAACCCCGGCTGCCTTCGCCTGTTTTAATGGTGTTGACGATTTTTAAATTCCTGGCATCGATGACAGAAACGTTACTATCAAACCAATTGGCTACATAGACGTACCGATCATCCGGGTGTGTGGCGATGCCTTCGGGTTTATCGCCGACTGGAATCAAGCCTATTTCTTTGAGTGTTTCCGTGTCGATCACCGATACCGAACCGTCATCCTGATTCGTCACAAACAGGCGGCTGTCGTTAAGCGCCAAGGCCGTTGCATAAGGCAACATATTGACTTTCACGGTGGTAATTACTTTCATTTGCGCGGTTTCAATTACCGTTACGTCATCGCTTTTTACATTGGCGACATAAAGGCGGTCGCCCCGTGTGTCGAGCGTCAGGCCGAATGGATGTTCGCCTACCGTTACCGTTTTTACGACTGCCATTTTTTGGGTGTCGATCTTGGATACCGAGTTGTCAAGACGGTTGGCGACATACAACCAGCGGTTGTTGGGGCCGACCATCAGGCCGGATGGTGATTGCCCGACGGCAATCGTACCAGTAATCTTCAAACTGTCATCGTCAATTACGGAGACGGTGTTGTTATACCAGTCGGCAACATAAATATGCTTGCTATCTGGGCTAACGGTTATCCCTAAAGAGCCTTCGCTAACGTTGACTGTGCCGATGACCTTGCGCTGTTTGGTGTCTATCACAGCAAAGCCGTTGGCTTCGGGCGTACTGATGTAGACCTTATTCCCATCGGGCGATGCGGCAACGCCCGCAGGTTTGCCTTTAACGGCAATCGTGTCAACTACCGCCCCTGATTGCGTATCAATAACCGATACGCTGTCATCCAGTTGATTGCTGATGTAGGCAAAAGGCGCTGCCGCAAGCGGCGTAACCAAGTCAACCGTAGCCAAAGCTATGGCTACCGCTAGGTATTTGGGTCGTAGCACCTTTTTGACCTGACAGGATGAGTTAATGTTACTTCTCAGCCAACGTTTTTAGATTTGCCAAGCCTTCTGTAAAGATAGCTTTTACTGCAGTGTTAGCGGCTTCTTCATTCATTTCTTCTGGCGGTTTATTATTGAGATAGGCACGGTAATAGCCAGCCTTCCAGGTGACAACCGTGGTTTCGCCTTTCGCTTCAAGGTCTATGCTTGCTGCGTAGTTGTCTACCGGTAAAACGGGTACTTTTTCTTCAGCGCCGGCATGGGTAATGGTTTTTGAGGTGCTCATTTCAGTAATTTTGTAAGCATAGGACATCTTGCCTTCATCATACTTTTTGAGTTCTTCGGTAATCGTACCGCCGTTTTGCAAAGTCAATACGCGGGTTGCGCCTACGGTATTGCCGCCTTGAACGGTGGTATTTTTAACAGTTGGTAACCATGACATATCGCCATATTCTTTGATGATGCCCCAAACTTTTTGGGCAGGCGCGTTAATGGTGATTTCTTGTTCAAGTTTTTGACGGACTGGACCATGCGCATGGGCAACTGCCACGAACAAGAAAGGTAAAAATGGAATGCACAGGTAAGACTTCTTCATAATATTTTCCTTAAAGGGATCGTGAAAAACACAGCGATTATAATATGACGGCCTTGCGATGCAAGCCAGAGTTTTCGTTATCGTAAACTATCAGGGTATATTGCCAAGGTTAAATGGTTCTAACCCTGGCAATAAACTGGTACGATGTCCGTTTAGGTTAAACGGAAAAACAATTGCTGGCTGGTTCGCCAGATTTCAGGATTTTAAGCCTTTGTCGTACAGTTATTCGCATTTTTTGGAGAGTTTATGATTACTTTAGGTCGTTTAAAAACAATATGTTTCGTAGTTCTGGGTGCATGTGCTGTGCTTGCTCTTAATGCCTGTTCCATATCCGATAGCGTTGGCTCAATCTCAGACAGCGCAGGTTCTATAGCCAAAAGCTCGGAAAGTATTTCAGGTTCTTCAACGTCGTCCAGCAAAAATGGTGAAAAGGATAAGAAGACTGACGATAACCGTTACGAAAATGAGGTTCAGGATTTCACGGTGACGTATATGCGTACAAATTCCAGTCAAGCCGATCAAAATGGCTTTATGAAAGGCATCAGTGATGTCGCCTCACAGAACGGCATCGTGGATTGGGAAGCGAATCCAAAAACCTATAGGGCTATCGGCAAGGGCCTAAAAAAATCCAACATTTCAGGTGTTCAGTACGAGACTTACAAAAAGAAATTTACCAATGGCGATAGTGGCAAGATGAATGATATTCAAGAAGGCTACGAAAACTAAAGACCGTAGGAAATCCCTGCACAGTCCTTCGACAGGCTCTGGACGAACGGTAAAGTGTTGATTCTGTTCGTGGTGAGTCGTGAGCTGGTAGAACGGTCGAACCATGATCAGAATTAACTTGTTCAGAGATTCCTTATTGATTCGGCCTTATGAAGANNCAAACATCAACAGGCCAAATCAATAAAGTGTGAAAGTTGTTTTACTCAGTTTGTTAGTATTTGCTAGCAGCGCACAGGCCAAAGTATTTCAATTTCTATATATAGTGGCCAGCGAAGGTAATTCCAGTGGTGGACATGTTGCCGTTCAGTTGGGCGATGATGTTTATCATTACCAATACGAAAACGCGCTCATTCGTTTGTTCAAGCACAGTGCTGAGGATTTTCGGGTCAACTATCAATTACTGCAAAACCGCAGTATACACATTGCAGATATTGAGGTAACCGATACTACTTATGACCGCATAAGCAGTTATTTTAAAGTGCGGTTTTTCGGGCAGACACAGCGGCTAAAGCATTTACAAGCATTACAGCACGATCAATCTCTTTTGCAGGCATTGTTGCAATGGAAAATGGGCAAGCCCGTAACTTCCTTATCTACACATGAATCATCGCTAAAGTTACCAGGGGCAGGTTTGTTTTACGGCGATGATGACTTGGGCGCGAAAAAACTGGTTGCCGGATGCAATACGACAAACTCAAGTGCAAAAATTATAGCGGAGGTAAGACAGCAGCTTGAGGCCCGGTACGGTAAAGATTTCCTGTCACAAAAAATAATCTCTGTGAATAAAGAGCTTGGCCAGTTTTCTCCCTTGACTGACATAAACAATAATTCTTTCTCCCGTTATTCTTTCTCTGAACAATACAGCGACCTGCTAAACGGTTTGCTAGCCTTACAGGTTTTACAAAAAGTTCAACCTCTGATGGATAGCGCATGTATCGAAGCCAATGTCCCGGAAATGAGGCTGAATGATGCGGAAATAAGACAAGCAGTAGTATTCCAACACGATTTATTGCAGTCAGCCCAGTCCTTGATGGTTTCAAAACGACCCGACTGGGGCTACGCTTTGTTTGTAACATTGGCGCGGTTGATCGTTATGGAACAATCCATACAGACTCGGCATTGGGTATTTCTGGATGATACGGATGAAAACACCATCCCTATTCCAGGCCAACAGCTAGCGCTTTATGCGGAACAGTTACAAAAGCAGCGTCACGGTGATTTAAAGCATCTGCAGGAAGCGGTTTCTGACTTGAGGGAAGGTTCAAACTCTTATGAACGACGCTACGTTAATCTGGAAATAGCGGCAAACCGTTATCAGCAATGGCTAATAAACGATAAAACGGGAGAATTACGTTATCAAAGTGAACAACCGTTGCCGGGGAGAAGTATTCCATTAACCCATTTTTTGTTGACGGATTTGTCCACAGGACAGATTGAAACCGCCCTACATCACCAGGAGGCGGCGGCTGAACGCCTAGTCAATGATGATAGCGACCGCAACGCCTATCACTTACTGACTAAGAATTGCGTTACAGCACTTTTGGAAAACATCAATGAAGCGGCGGCGGGACAATCCGAACAACTGCTAGGCGGATTTATTGATCCCAAAATAAATTTTATTCCATTTCAAGCATTCAACTCGGTACAAGAGACGTATAAGGTCATCAAAATTAAGGAACTGCCAGCCTATAGGCAACAAGAATTGACTAAGATGTATGACCGAGAAGTCGATAGCTGGGTGTACGCCCGTGAGTCGAATGTATTCAGCTCCAGCTTGTACAACCATAACCCGGATGATGCCTGGTTTGTGTTTTTTACCGATGATGCCATGTTGCTTAGGCCATTGTTCGGAGCGGTTAATACCCTGGCAGCCACCAGTCAAAGTGTATTAGGTTTGATGAGCTTGCCGTTCGACGAGGGCAGGGGGCTAAAAATAGGGCTTAGGGGCGTTTTGGCGAGCCTGCCGGAGTTGGCATTTTTCAATATCCGAAAGGGCAGTTATCCTTATCCCATGCAGCATTAATGGCTGACACAAGAATACGGTTATTGATTCGGCCTTGTGAAGTATTAACTCCGTTCGCCTTGAGCTTGTCGAAAGGTTAGTAGGCTTCGACAAGGCTCTCCTGAGTTTATCGAAGG
>PMDM01000394.1 GCA_003155565.1 Methylococcaceae bacterium
AAGGAATCATTGCGTTATTACGGCCTGGGATTTTATGCCCTAAAGCCTCGATAGAAGCCGGTAACAATTCGATTAACCGACCTCCCTCCACTCTTGCAATATAATCATCATGTTTCGCATGGTAATCCCTTGGTTCTTTTTCTGACGGGTGGTTTAAATCCTTAAACATAATTTGAAAAAAACTGGCGGAAGATTTATGGCTTTATTATTTAAATGAATAGCCGTCGCATGTCCTGCTTCATGGACAGCAATACGCTTTTTATATTCTATCTGTTTAGCTGGGTTAATCTTATTAATTTGTTACGTTTCATTGCAAATACTATAAAATTGAATTGGCAAAGACAGCAGTCTAAAAAATTACTCCATTATTTAAAGGCATTAAAAGCACTAATTTTTTTCCTTCCCGTCAAGTTCGAGTCTCCATCCATTTCATGGACAGCTATAAAACCTCTTTTTTAGCTTTTCAATAAGCACATTCTGCAACTATTTTCAGAAATTTTCCGAATCACTAGATAAAGTACTGAGAAGCGTTATTGTTTTTAAAACTGACTTGCATTTTTCTCACGAGTTCCTGAAAAAACGCTTTTTATTCTATGCACCAAAAGATAGGTGAACAATACGTATAACTACCTATTCGTATAAATATTAAAAAATAATCGATGTTTTAGTTTTATTCAAAATTGTCCATTATTTACTAATAAACGATCATAATTGAAGCTCGATTTGTTTTTTTACTCAAGTTTTAGTGTAACTTGGGGCTGTGGTTAGACGATGGCCTGATTTCAGAAGAGGGGTTTTTATTATGAATAACTATGATCCATTCGATGCGCATCAATTATTGAATCTTGGCGGTGCTGGCTCGGTTTCTTACTACCGTCTATCCCAACTTGAGAAGGTTGGTATGGCAAACATTTCGAAACTGCCGTACACGATAAAAATCCTGCTGGAGTCTTTATTACGCAACTGTGACGGCTTTGCGATTACCCGGGACCATGTTTTGAGCCTTGCCAACTGGCAACCACACGGTATTAGGCAAGAAATACCCTACAAACCGGCCCGAGTAGTGCTTCAGGATTTTACCGGTGTGCCTGCCCTTGTCGACCTGGCCGCCATGCGTGACGCCATGAAGCAGTTGGGTGGCGATCCGAAAAAAATNNTGGGGGCAAGCCGCTTTTCAAAATCTCCGCGTGGTTCCTCCTTCCACCGGTATCGTGCATCAGGTAAATCTTGAATTTCTATCGCAAGTTGTTTTCCTTAATAAGGATAACAACGTCTGTTATCCGGACAGTTGTGTCGGCACTGATTCACATACGCCGATGGTTAATGGTCTGGGCGTTCTTGCGTGGGGTGTCGGCGGCATTGAGGCCGAAGCCGTGATGCTGGATCAACCGATTTATATGCTGATTCCGGATGTTGTTGGTATTAAATTGACCGGTATGCTGCCGCCGGGTGTCACCGCTACGGATCTCGTGCTACGTATTACAGAGCTGTGCAGAGAAGTTGGCGTAGTTGGAAAATTCGTTGAATTTTATGGCCCCGGCCTGACACACTTAAGTATTCCCGACNNGGGCCACCATCAGTAACATGGCGCCCGAGCAGGGTTCAACTGTGAGTTACTTTCCTATTGACAACGAGACCCTCAAGTATATGCGCCTTACCGGACGCAGCCCCGAGCAAATCGAACTCACCGAACGCTATGCCAAAGAACAGGGGTTATATCGCATCGACTATGCGCCGGATCCCGAGTTTACCCAAGTCATGGAAGTCGATCTCGGCACAATTGAACCGGCGCTTGCGGGTCCTAAACGTCCGCAAGACAGAATTCCTCTCAGTCAGGTAGGGCCAACCTACAGGCAAACCCTCACCGCACCCCTAGGCAACAAGGGCATGGGACTTTCCGAGCAGGACCTGGAACGTAGCGACGTCGTATCGAGTAAGGGTACCAGTGAGGCCATCACGCATGGCGCCGTTGTCATTGCCGCGATTACCTCCTGCACAAATACCAGCAACCCATCAGTCATGCTCGGTGCCGGTCTCGTGGCCAAAAAAGCCGTAGAGCGAGGTTTAAAAGTTAAAAACTATGTAAAAACCTCTCTGGCTCCCGGCTCAATGGTGGTCACGGAGTATTTAAAAAAATCCGGGCTGCTTAACTATCTGGAACAGCTTGGCTTCTATCTCGTAGGTTATGGCTGTACAACCTGCATTGGCAATTCCGGCCCGCTTGATGAAGCCGTTGAAAAAGCGATACTGGAAAACGATCTGGTCGTATCCGCAGTGCTATCGGGAAACAGAAATTTTGAAGGACGCGTACATCCACTCACCAAGACCAATTATCTCGCCTCGCCACCGCTGGTTGTTGTCTATGCGCTGGCGGGTTCGACGGCACTGGATGTTAGCACCGAACCTATAGGCTTGGGTAAGGATGGTAATCCGGTTTACCTGAAAGACATCTGGCCTACCAACGACGAAATAACCGCCGCAATAAGCCAGTTTGTAACGCCCGAGATGTTTCAGGAGCGTTATGCGGATGTTTTTACCGGCACTAAAGCATGGCAGAGTGTTGACGTTACCGGATCCGAACTATATGCATGGAATGAGAGTTCCACCTATATCAGGAAACCGCCTTTCTTTGAAGGATTAGCTATCGGTCAGCAAGCGATAAGTCCTCTCGTTGGCATGCAGGTGCTGGCCCTGTTCGGGGATTCTGTTACCACGGATCACATTTCACCGGCAGGTCAAATCGCTCCCGGCTCTCCGGCAGCTTTATACCTCCTTGCTAAAGGCATAGAGCGAAAAGACTGGAACAGTTATGGTTCACGTCGAGGTAACGATCAGGTGATGTGTAGAGGCACTTTTGCCAACATCCGCATCCATAACCAACTGGTTCCAGCTAGTGAAGGCAATATTACGCTCTATCATCCAACCGGGGAGCAAATGACGATTTTTGACGCCGCGATGAAGTACCGGGATGCCGGCATACCGCTGTGCATCCTTGCAGGAAAAGAATACGGCTCCGGCTCATCGCGGGACTGGGCAGCGAAAGGCCCCTTTATGCAAGGTGTAAAAGCGGTAATCGCCGAGAGTTACGAAAGAATGTTAGCAGGGTTGAAGAACCGAGGAATATCGGTGAAAAAATATGGCGCAGAATAGCCCTATATCCTACTCAACAAAAAAGGGCCAGT
>PMDM01000037.1:0-2689 GCA_003155565.1 Methylococcaceae bacterium
AAGGCATAGTCGCGCTTAATTTTGTCGCCTTTGGACAGGGCGAAGGCCAGCAAGCCTTAGCGTCTGTTTCCAAGACCGTCGCACAAGTATTTTCGAATCAATCCTTGTTTGTTTCTGAACCAGGTGATGATTTCAATGATTATATTTAACTGGCAGGCAGGCAACCGATTGATCTGGCCTCGCCGTCACTCAATGCCGAACAAGCCGATTGGTTAAACAAACGCAAATTTACGGTAGATGCCAGTAACGGCATTGTCCTGACCGATAATCTTAATCCCTTAGAACACTTACAAACCCGAAAATCCGAGCATTACCGTCATGTGTTAGTTGACTGGTTTGGAAATGATTTGTTGGTGCGGTAGTATTTGCCACAATACAAGTTACATCTTCAAGCTGGCCGATTAAAAAATTCTGCTAGACTTGGCTGTAATTAAGGTATTTAATAATTACCTTAGATAGTTAATATAAGCCATTGTAAATCAGTTAATTCTATAGAGCTGATTGGTGTTGTTATAAACCAACATTGGCTTGATTCTGTTATCCAGAATGAGGGTATCAAGATGAAATGTTTTCGTTCAGTTTTAGTGGGTTCTGTAGTCGTTGCTTGTTTTTTTCTTACCGGTTTTAAAAGGCCGATACAGCACCACGAATCTACAACAAAAAAACAACAGTTAGTTGAAGCGGGTAAACACCAACAAAAGCCTTTGGATTTAACGGTGCCACAGAGGGAACTTAGTTTTGAAGCACCAGAAACAATAGCAGTATTGGGAAGTGCATTGCCAGGGGCGCTTACCGCAGACAACCAAAGTAAAGCCCGTACTGTTGAACTCCAGGGTAAAGTCATCATGTCACAAGAACCGGAAGCCGGGAAAATGAAATCGGCAGATGGGGCGGGGATTGTGATCAATCTTCATCATTAGTAATGAAGCTTTGATAGAATCAGTATTGCCGGAAATCAGTTAAACCAACGCCCGCTCCTGAAGCTGCTTAATCTCATCCCTGATTTTTGCGGCTTGTTCAAACTCAAGGTTTTTTGCGTGCCGATACATGGTATCTTCGAGTTGTTTCAGTTTTTTGCCCAGTTGTTTGGGTGTCATTACCTTGTATTCCGCTGTGCTTTCCGCGATTTTTCCTTGAGTTTTGCTGAAACCGGGCAATCCAGAGCCGGGAATGGCGATTTGTAAGATGTCGAGGATGGATTTATTAATGCTTTTCGGTTCTATATTGTGCAGTTGATTAAACAGGTGTTGCTTTTCACGACGGCGGTCGGTTTCATCAATCGCCTGCTGCATGGAGCGGGTGACGCGGTCGCCATATAAAATCGCTTTGCCGTGCAGGTTTCGGGCGGCTCGCCCAATGGTTTGTACTAGCGAGACGACGGAGCGCAAAAAACCTTCCTTATCGGCATCGAGGATGGCAACCAAAGAAACTTCAGGAATATCAAGACCTTCACGCAACAAATTAATTCCCACCAGAACATCAAACTTGCCTAGACGCAAATCCCGAATAATTTCGACACGTTCCACGGTTTCGACATCGGAATGCAGGTAACGTACCCGAATATCGTGTTCCGAAAGGTATTCGGTTAAATCCTCGGACATCCGTTTTGTTAAGGTAGTGACCAGTACGCGTTCGTTCACAGCCACGCGCTTATTAATTTCAGAGAGTAAATCATCGACCTGGGTAGAAGCAGGGCGAACTTCTACGACTGGATCTAGCAAGCCTGTCGGCCTGACGACCTGCTCAACAAAATCACCGCAATGCGCTTTCTCATAAGGCCCTGGCGTTGCCGATACATAAATGCGTTGCGGCGATTTTGCCTCGAATTCGTCGAACATCAAGGGTCGATTGTCGAGTGCTGAAGGTAGCCTGAACCCATACTCCACCAAAGTTTCTTTACGGGAGCGGTCACCTTTGAACATGGCACCAATCTGCGGGATGGTGACGTGGCTCTCGTCAATAATCACCAAGGCATCATCAGACAAGTAATCAAACATGGTGGGCGGGGATTCACCAGCCTGCCGTCCTGATAAAAAGCGCGAATAGTTTTCAATGCCCGAGCAATACCCGACTTCCATTATCATTTCAAGGTCGAATAAAGTCCGTTGCTCCAGGCGTTGGGCTTCTACCAATTTATTTAGGGAATAAAGATGATTCAGCCGTTCCTTGAGTTCTATCTTGATTAATTCCACGGCGGATAATAGTTGCTCGCGGGGCGTGACATAATGGCTTTTCGGGTAGACGGTATAACGGACAATCCGGCTGATGATTTCGCCGGTTAAGGGATCAAATAAGGACAATCGCTCCACTTCATCATCAAATAGCTCAACCCTCAAGGCTTCCTGTTCTGACTCGGCAGGGAAAATGTCGATCACTTCACCGCGAACCCGGTACGTCGCCCGGCGTAATTCAATATCATTACGAGTGTATTGCATTTCGGCAAGCCGACGCAAAATATCGCGTTGCTTGATTAGATCGCCTTTTACCAGATGCAGCACCATTTTGAAGTACGATTCCGGCTCACCCAAGCCATAAATCGCAGAAACGGTTGCGACCACAATCGTGTCCTTTCTTTCAATCAACGCTTTAGTGGCGGATAGCCGCATTTGTTCGATATGTTCATTTAAGGAGGCATCTTTATCAATAAACGTATCGGAAGCGGGTACGTAGGCTTCGGGCTGGTAATAAT
>PMDM01000037.1:2696-2908 GCA_003155565.1 Methylococcaceae bacterium
TCTTGCCGGAACCCGTCACGCCCAGTAAGGTTTGATGCACCTCGCCGTCGTTCAACCCTTCAATTAGTTGATTAATCGCCGTGGGCTGGTCGCCAGCAGGTTGGAATGGGCTGTGAATTCGAAATTGTTTTTCCACTTTTTTCAGATCAGCTTTTGATAAGGGTAAAATCTTGCCAGTAAATAGATTGCTAAGGTTGCGCCAAAGGTATCGG
>PMDM01000295.1 GCA_003155565.1 Methylococcaceae bacterium
TTTTTTTCCATCGGGTACTTTGACAGCGTCCGTTATTGCTGTATCAGCTAAGGCCAGTCCGTAACAGGACGTGAATAAAACAATTGAAAAAACGAGTTTGTTTAACATTGTCATCTACCAAGGCATGGGTTTGCCATCATATTTAATAAAAGCGCCAGATTGCGCCAGGGTGAAATTATCTATCACAGCACACATGCCGCCCACACTGGTCTTGGCATCAATTAAGGCATTCGCGCCGCCCATATCGGTTTTTACCCAGCCTGGATGAAAAATCAATACACCGATTCCCTGAGCCTTTAAGTCAATCGACAGGCTTTTCATCGCAGCATTTAACGCCGCTTTACTTGACCTATACAGGATACTGCCTCCGCTGTCATTATCGGAAACACTACCCATTAAGCTGCTAATATTAGCGATCAACTTTTTATTTCCGCGTTTGATTTGCGGTAAAAAGGCTTCCGCCATTTTTATGGGCGCTTGGGTATTTACGATAATGGTATTAAGCCAAGCCTGATAATCCAATTGTCCAAAACCGCGATTGCTATCGCCATAAACACCGGCATTATTGATTAGCACATCAACGCTGGTATCTGACAGCTTTTTAGACAAGGTATCGATTTGATCAAAATGGGCTACATCTAGCGTCTCAATCTGCACAGAGTCGTAGCGTCGGCATAATCCGCTTAACTCACTGGCCTGTCCTGGATTTCGGCAACAGGCGATAACGTTCCAACCCTTATCTGCATGTTGACGGCAAAATTCCAACCCTAAACCGCGACTGGCTCCGGTAATCAAAACTGNNTTGGCATGGCAATGTTCCTCGAATTCTTTCAATAAAATAAATACGACACGCTTCAAATATCTAGCAGGAAGTAGCGCGCGCACCACATTAGCTTCTTTTCCTGCCCTAAAAAACTTACCTATCTACTCTAAATCTGCACACACTATACATAGCATATCATCACAGATTGCAATTAACTTATAATCATCCACACCGACCATTCAATTAATTCTACTTTATGACAACCAAAACCAATAATCCCCTGCCCGTTGAAGTACAAATGGGGCAACGCTATTCCTGGTGTAGCTGTGGTTATAGCCAGACCATGCCATTGTGCGATCATTCCCATAGGGAAAAATCGAACAAGAAATCGGTGAAATGTTATGCCGGGACAACAGGAACGATTGCTTTATGCGGCTGTTCCGAAACCCGAACTCCGCCTTATTGCGACCAACAACAATGCAAAAAGTGAAATGTAACTGTCATGGCTATAGAAATTGAACATAAGTTTTTGTTGGCTAACGAGGATTGGCGCAGGTCTATCCAAAAATCCGTAAAGTACAAACAAGGCTACTTAAGCTCTCAACCTACAAGCTCAATACGGATTCGCATTTCCGACAATCAAGCCTGGCTGAATATCAAAAGCGCAACCATAGGCACGGAAAGGCTAGAGTTCGAATACGGTATTCCACTGCCTGATGCTGAGGAAATCATCACCACGCTTTGCGGCAAACCGTTAATAGAAAAAACCCGGCATCTTGTGCCTAATGACCACAATATCTGGGAGATTGATGAGTTTGAAGGTGACAACCAAGGTTTGATTGTTGCGGAGATAGAGCTCTCGAAAATTGGGCAAAATTTCATTAGACCGCATTGGCTGGGCGAGGAAGTCACTCAAGATTTGCGTTATTACAACAATAATCTAGCTGTAAATCCCTATAAAAACTGGAGCAATAAATAAATATTTCGGCTTAATAGACAAATAATTCATAGGCCTATTGAATAATATTGAATATTGTTCTATAGTGGATGTATGAAAAAAACAACTTTTGTTGCATTATTGCTACTATCTCTCCAATGCTTCGCTGAAGACTTAACGCCTTCTGTCCAAGCGATTGAGTCCGAGTGGGCATCGATTTACTACAAACTGCCAAAAAACAAGCAGGAAGCCGCCTATGATGCGCTGCTTACCAAGGCAGAACAGCTTGCTGCTCAATTCCCTAACACGGCTGAACCGCTTTTCTGGCAAGCACTGGTGATAGCAACCCATGCAGAACTACAAGATGGTTTTACCGCACTCAAAGCCATCCATAAATCACGGGATTTGTTGCTTGAAGCCATTAAAATAAACCCACAAACCGCGAACGGTTCAGCTTATGTAACGTTAGGTACACTTTATTATATGGTTCCTAGTTGGCCTATTGCATTTGGTGATGCCGAAAAAGCGGAAAAAATGTTTCTGGCCGCATTAAAAATCAACCCAAATGGCATTGATACCAATTATTTTTACGGTGACTTCTTATTAGCCAANNAAAATCAGTGGAGTAAAAAATATGTTTTTATCACTATTCAATTCGGCAAGCTTAAAATAGTTGCATATTTACCAATCAGCATTTTAACTTTACACACCAAATACCAGTTATTAGCCAGTCTTCTGTTCTATAGGTAATCAGATTCTGTTAAAATGCCCAGTCAAAAAACAACCTTTGTTTAAAATTATCCTGGTAGAGAATGTATGGCTTTTGTAGTCACCGAAAACTGTATTAAATGTAAATTTACTGACTGTGTCGATGTGTGCCCGGTCGATTGCTTTCATCAAGGCCCAAATTTTTTGGTGATAGATCCTGACGAGTGTATTGATTGCACCTTGTGCGAGCCAGAATGCCCCGCCAATGCCATCTTTGCTGAAGATGAAGTTCCTGAAGGACAAGAAAACTTTATCGAACTGAATGCTCAACTAGCGAAACTGTGGCCAGTTATTACCGAAGTAACGAAACCTTTACCGGAAGCGGATGAATGGAATGGTAAAACAGGAAAATTGGATTTATTAGAAAGGTAAATTTTATCTTTAAGGGCATCTCTAAAAATAGCCCGATGTAACCGCGATTTTTGGCGAGAAGCAAAGGCGCTGAAATGAGATAATACCAGTGAGCCCACTGATAGAGACCCGACCCATGAAACCCCGCCAACCTGGATTATTCGACGTAGAAGAAAGAGCCGCGCAACTGACCAAAATGGGTGACCCCTTGGTGGGATTGAAAGCGAGGATAGACTGGGAAGCGTTTCGGCCTGAACTCAACCGGGCACATGAAAAGGACAGAAAAAGTCAGGCAGGCGCAAAGCCATTCGATGTGGTGCTGATGTTCAAGATTTTGGTGCTCCAACAGCTGCACAATTTATCGGATGA
>PMDM01000150.1 GCA_003155565.1 Methylococcaceae bacterium
TGATGTACTTCATGATATTGCCGAAAGTGCGGCGGCCTTCCAGCACGCCGTCAAGCAGGACGTTCAAATCCTGATCCAGCAAGATCATGTCGGCAGCTTCCTTGGCGACATCGACCGCCGAATCCACCGAGATTCCCACATCCGCTGAATGCAATGACGGCGCATCGTTGATGCCATCGCCCATATAACCGACTACATGGCCGCGTGCTTTGAGTGCCAGGATTACCCTGTCTTTCTGCGACGGGTTAACCCGGCAAAATAAGTTTGTTTTTTCCACTCTGGCACGCAACGCGTAATCATCCATCTGGGCGATGTCTTTGCCAGTAAGGATGCCTGTTACAGGAATATTCAACTCGGCACAGACATGTTGGGTCACCAGTTCACTATCGCCGGTCACGATCTTAACTGTCACCCCCCATTCCTTAAGTGCTGCAAGAGCAGTACCAGCGCTTGCCTTGGGTGGGTCTAGGAAACCAGCAAAACCTGCAAACACCAAATCTGATTCATCACCGATAACCGCATCGGAGTGATCTTGCGGAACAGTGCGCCAGGCGATGCCCAATACCCGAAAACCTTCTTTTTCGAGGGCGATATGCTCGGCGTGTATCCGTTCCCTCGAGGCCTTATCGAGCGGAATCTGGACTGCATTACCCTGTTCTTCATAGTGGGTACACAGGCCAATAATCTCTTCGGACGCACCTTTGACCACCAGTATTCGGCCATTGCCTTTGTCCAGCAACACAGACACGCGCCGTCGTTCAAAGTCGAAGGGGACTTCATCAATCTTTTTCCAGGCACTCACGTCGATGTTTTCGTGCGCCAGGATGGCATCGTCGAGTGGGCTTTTAAGGCCCGTTTCAAAAAAACTGTTGAGATAAGCGAGTTCCAGCACCCGATCACTGGGTTTTCCTTGCGGGTCTACATGTTGCTCCAGGCGAATTTTCGCTTCAGTCAGCGTGCCGGTCTTGTCCGTGCATAACACATCCATTGATCCTAGGTTCTGGATGGAAGCCAAGCGTTTGACGATCACCCGTTTTTTAGCCATGTGCATAGCCCCTCGCGACAAGGTGACTGATACCACCATCGGCAGCAGTTCCGGTGTCAATCCTACCGCGAGTGCTACTGCAAACAGGAAAGAATCCAGCCAAGGCTTGTGCATGAAGGCATTGACCAGCAATACAAATAGCACCAGCAAGATGGTCAGGCGCATGATGAGCAGGCCGAAACGGTGCGTACCGATCTCGAAAGCTGTCGGTGGTGGCTGGCCAGTAAGACTGTCGGCGATAGCGCCAATTGCCGTGCCGGTACCCGTTTTGACCACCCGCATCCTGGCGCTACCACTGATGACGGTGGTTCCCATGAACACCGCGTTGGTGGCATCCTGTAACTCGGTTGCATCGGCGGCAAGTACTCCTGGATGCTTTTCGACAGGATAGGATTCACCGGTGAGCAACGCCTGTTTGACAAACAGATCCTGCGCTTCCAATACCAGGCCATCCGCCGGAACCATATCCCCCGCAGAGAGCACGGTGAGATCACCTGGCACTACCTCAGTGACCGGCACATCGATTGTCTTGCCATCACGTATAACTCTGGCTCGCACCGAAACCGAATGCCGTAAGCTTTCCGCCGCTTTACCAGCGCGGTGTTCCTGGACGAAATCCAGCGTTACACTTAACAGCACCATCACCGAGATGATGACAAAGTTGGTCATTTCGCCGGTAAAGGCGGAGATTGCACTGGCGACCAGCAGAAGGATGACCAGTGGATTTTTAAAGCGGGAGAGAAATTGCAGGATTAAAGATCGCTGCTGGTGGTCTCGGAACAGGTTAGGGCCAAATTTCGCCAGTCGCAAACGCGCCTCAGCACCGGATAAACCTGTCGCATCAGGAGATGATTCTACCTGTGGTTTCAGCCACCAAGCCTGGTCATCAGATGTGACCTTGGACTTAACTTTCGATTTGTTCATGTGATAACACCAGGGACTAATAAGCTTTTGATATGCGCCAGCACACTACGCCCTAACGCATGCAGGGCGTATCCGCCTTCCAGCATGGATACGATCTGTCCGTTGGCATATCGGTTGGCAATATCCTTGAGTGTTTCTGTCACCCAAAAATAATCGGCTTCCCGTAACGCCAAGCCACCCATGCTGTCTTCCCAATGGGCATCGAATCCTGCCGAGATAAATAGAAATTGGGGCTGAAAACGCTCCAGTGCAGGCAGCCATTGCTCGGTCACAGCGGTACGAAATTGTGCGCCTGAACTCCCGGCAGCAAGGGGTACATTGATGATGTGGTCATTGCCGCTGTCAGCTCCGCAATAGGGGTAATAGGGATGGCGGAAAGTTGAACACAGCATCACGCGAGGGTCGTCATGAAAAATATCTTCTGTGCCGTTGCCGTGGTGGACATCGAAATCGGCAATCGCTACACGCTGCAAGCCGTGGTGTTCAAGCGCATGTGCAGCGGCTACGGCCACGTTGTTGAAGATGCAAAAACCCGCTGCACTGGCACGTCCGGCATGGTGGCCGGGAGGACGGACGTTGCAAAAGGCATTAGCTAGCTGACTGGACATGACAAGATCGACAGCCTTGACACCTGCACCTGCTGCATGCAACGCGGTATTCAGACTGTAAGGATTCATCGCGGTATCGCCATCAAGATGTATAAGCCCGGAATGAGGGGATTGGCTGAACACCCATTCAACATATTCATTTGCATGGACACGGGCGAGTTCGTCTTTGCTTGCCTTGGGTGCTTCATGATGGCTGAGAAAATCCCAGAGGCTCGAAGCGATAAGCTGATCTTCAATGGCATATATACGGGTCGGACATTCAGGATGACCCGCCCCCATATCGTGCTTAAGGCAGGCCGGGTGAGTAAGATAGGCGGTATGCATGATAACCGGTTACAATACCTTGCGGACGATCTTGATGCTGTCGTCTTCTGGATTGGCTTCAATGGTAAAATCCAGGCGCTTCATTAGCTTCAACATGCTGGTGTTGTTATTTAGTACTTCACCTTCCATGAATTTCAATCCTTTGGATCGTGCGGCATCCATCAATGCAATCATCAGCTTATGTCCAAGCCCCTTGCCACGCATACTGTCTGCAATAACCAGGGCAAATTCGCAGCTTTCGCCATCGGGGTTGATGGCATAACGGGTTACACCCAGCTCAATTTCTTTATCTTGTCCTTCGGTCACGGCGATCAGAGCCATCTCGCGGCTGTAGTCAATTTGCGTAAAATGCGCCAGCACGGGTTCGCTAAGTTCCTGGACACTGTTCATGAAGCGGAAATAACGTGATTCTTCCGATAAATTATGTACAAACTCCTGCTCAAGTGCTGCATCTTCCGGGCGTATCGGTCGAATTACCATATTGGTGCCATCGGCCAACTGCCAGTTACTGACCAGATGTGTCGGATAAGGATAAATCGCCATATGGGCATAGCGGTCAGCGCTAGGTGGGCGGAATTCCACCACGACACGGGCATCGGCAGCCAACGCGCCATTTTCATCCAGTATGAGCGGATTGATGTCCATTTCCATCAGCATAGGTAGCTCACACACCATTTCTGACACACGCAACAACACGCTTTCGAGCGCATCCATACATACTGGAGGCATCTGGCGGAAGTTGCCCAGCATTTTGGCTACACGCGTTCCTTGAATCAGATCCTTGACCAGGAAAGTATTGAGTGGGGGCAAAGACACAGATCGGTCACCCATTATCTCTACTGTGGTGCCGCCAGCGCCAAATGTTATTAATGGCCCAAATACAGGGTCGTTGGTGACACCCACCATCAGCTCACGCCCGCTGGGCTTCACAATCATTGGCTCGATAGATATGCCATCAATATGCGCGTCAGGGCGGTTACGTTTAACGTTCTCGACAAGTTCATGATAAGCGCCACGCACAGCTTGCGCGTTTATCAAATTAAGACGCACTCCCCCTGCATCCGTCTTGTGGGTGATGTCGGGTGAGTTAATTTTCATTACCACCGGATAACCCAGTTGCTGCGCAATCAGCAAAGCTTCATTAGGCGAATGTGCCACTAGGGTCTGTGCTATCGGAATATGAAAGGCCGATAACAGAGCCTTTGATTCCATCTCGCTCAATACCTTGCGGCTTTCCTGCAACGCCCCTTCGATGATCATACGCGCTCCTTCCACGTCGGGTTCCAGATGATGGGACAACGGCCCAGGCATCTGCATCAGGAGCTTCTGGTTTTGATAGTAGGCGGAAAGGAAGGAAAAAACTTCTACCGCTGGCTCCGGGGTGCGGAAACTGGGTTTTCTGGCGTGATTGAACGCAGTGCGGGATTCTTCAACTTGTACCCCACCCATCCAGCAGGTGAGCAACGGCTTACTATATCCATTGGAAAGCTCAATGATTGCATTGGCAACTTCCAAGGGCTTAGTCATTGCCTGTGGTGTAAGTATGGTCAGCACTCCATCTACATTGGGGTCTTCCAGACAGGCTTTCACTGCATGATGGTAACGGTCAGACTGAGCATCACCGATTATATCCACGGGGTTGCCGTGTGACCAAGTGTGTGGTAGCACCTGATTGAGCCTTTCGATTGTGGCATCTGACAAGGAGGCCATAACCAATCCCAAATCGGCTGCACAATCAGTCGCCATCACGCCGGGGCCGCCGCCATTGGTGACAATTGCCAATCGGTTCCCAGTGGGGTAGAAGCCACAGGAGAGCGCCTTGGCAGCGGAAAACAGTTGGGTGACAGATTTTACACGAACGACACCAGCCCGTCGTACCGCCGCATCGAAAGCATCATCCGAACCCACCAGAGAAGCCGTATGTGACATCGCTGCTTTGGAGGCGGCAGCATGGCGGCCCACTTTGACCAGGATCACCGGCTTCATGCGCGAGGCGGCACGAATTGAACTCATGAAACTGCGGGAATTGCGGATGCCTTCGATATACAGCAGGATGTTTTGGGTTTTTACATCCGACACCAGATAGTCAAGAATCTCGCCAAAATCCAGATCTACCGATGAACCCATAGATACGACGCTGGAAAACCCTACGTCATTGGATTTGGCCCAATCCAGGATAGCCGTGCATAAGGCACCGGATTGCGACACAAAGGCAAGGTTGCCAATATTGGCGTTGCCCTTGTTAAAGGTGGCATTAAGGCCAATATCAGGGCGCATCACCCCTAAGCAGTTTGGCCCAATCAGGCGGATACCATAACGCCGTGCATTATCCAGAACGGCACGCTCCAGTGCCTTGCCTGTATCTCCTGCTTCGCCAAATCCAGCCGTAATGATAACAGCAGCCTTGACCTTATGTTTGCCGCATTCTTCAATGATGTCCGGCACAGACTGCGGAGGAGTGGCAATTACCGCCAGTTCAACAGGTTCGATGACTTGGGAGATTGAGGAATACGCTTTACAGCCCTGAACTTCGGGGTGGCCCGGATTGATTGGATAAAGTGCGCCTTGATAGCCACTTTGCAGCATGTTCTGAAACACAATTTGCCCAACGGAATCGATACGGTCACTGGCACCAAATACGGCAACGGATTTCGGTGAAAACAGAGGCTTGAGATAATGCTGACCCATAATCATAAATTTCTATTGGAAGCCTGTATCTTAGTGGATTTGAGTGGTTTTCTGTAAAATAATGCTTTGTGTGTCAATTCTACGGGAAGCTACACCTCAAATATGCTGGAAATATTATTAGCCAGTTTTGAAGCCCTGGATTTGACGGGTTTTGCCACCCGTCCTCTGAAATCCGACAAGTCCGAAACATTAAAGATTCGGCAAATACTTAGGAAGGTGTTTGCGAATATCTGCGGCGCTTTGCATAGTGATATTTTTATCAAGTTCGAAGCAGACGTGTTTTTTAATGTGTTCCGGTAAGCAACGACGTAATAAACCAAGAAACGAAGGTTCTGCAATAATCAGTAATTGTTCAAATTTGTTGGTATTGTGTGCCGCTTCCAGATGGTGGGCGATGCTATGAGCGAAGTTGTCTGCTTCATGTTGTTTCGGATCGGTGGGTTGTTCAAGGGCATGGCCGCTACCGTCAGCGCTTTTAATTCTTCCAGGCAGGTCAGTCGTCATTTCGCGGTCATGTAAACGACTTTCCGTATGAGTAAAACCTTCGATTTCCTCTAAAGCAGATGAGGGTGTGTCAGCAGTAAAAATGCGTGCATGAGTGTTATCAGCAACGAGTATCCAGGTTAATTTCATGATTATTTTCTCCAGGGCAGATTAAGGGTAATAAAAAACCTTTTATTTTATTTTTCTAAACAGTCAAACCTGATGTTTTTGGACATGACCTGCTATTTTCAGTTGCGTACGTAAATTCTCAAGCTCTTCCATCAAATCAAGTGCCAAGCCGATACCTGCCAGATTAACGCCTAAATCATGCTGTAACCTGAGAGCTGAACGGACGCGCACCAGACTTACGCCTGAAAAGCGCCATAAACGTATCTCTCTTCCATCCGGTTCAATGATCCCTTCTTCGACCAGACTGATAACCCAATCGGCATGGGTGCCGCAGGCACGGCACAACTGCCCCAGTGTCAGAAGTTCGTCTTCAATGATCGTCCCGGTATGGACTAATGATGGGTCGTGTGAGTTCATCGGCGTTTATCCTCCCATAGATTGGCGTGGGTTAAAATCAAGCGCTTGCTGCATGTTTTGGTAAACTTCTTTGGCCTGGTCTGTCGTTGCAGGCGGCAGGACAATTTGCAGCACGACAAAGAAATCACCCGGCATCTTGGTTGGCAGCCCACGGCCTGCCAAACGCAGTTTGCTGCCTTGCCTGGAATTGGGCGGTATTTTCAGGTCAACACTACCTTCTGGCGTAGGTACTTTGATTTTAGCGCCTAAGGCCGCTTCCCAAGGGGTAACGGGAAGATCCAGATACACATCGGTTTCGGAAACACGGAAAAGCGGGTGGCTGTTAAACGCTATTTCAAGAAACAAATCGCCAGCTTGACCAGTACCTAAGCCGGGGTTGCCTTGACCTGCCAGCTTGATATGCTGCCCTGGCTTAATGCCTTTGGGGATTTTGACATTCAGGCTTCTATGCTTAACTTGCAATTGGCCTTGGGCATTCATTTCAGGGGTACTCAGGGAAATATTGCGTGTTACCCCATGATAACTGTCTTCCAGGTCAATATGGATTTTTGCATGGCTGTCCTGTCCACGCAGGTGTTCACCGGATTGCCGCCCAGTGTGCGTGGACTGGAATCCTGCACGTCCAAACATCTGTTCAAAAAAATCACTAAAGTCGCCGGCATCGCCACCGGTGAAACCGCCGCCCTTGAATTCAAAGCCTTCATCCCAATTGGGCGGTGGTTTGAATTCCTGGCCGGATTTCCAGTTAGCCCCCAGCTGGTTATATGCCGCCCTTTTTTCAGGATCTTTGAGGACTTCATAAGCTTCTCCCAATTCTTTGAATTTCGCTTCGGCATCCGCCTCCTTGCTGACATCAGGATGGTATTTGCGCGCCAGTTTTCGATAGGCGCGTTTGATTTCGTCCTGACTGGCATCCCGGGAGAGCTCCATGATTTTATAGTAATCTTTATACTGCATGTTGATTAGTTTATCCGATTACAATGGAATGGTTGTTAAGAAATCCCCTGTCGGAGAAAGATGACTTTCCGTTAGGCATTTAAACATAGATTGAACGGTTTGAGGTAAGTTCATGCTGTGTTTGCTTATACAAGATTAATACTCAAAGCTATTTGACACCTAGTGATTGGGAGCAGGGTTGACTGGGTGGTTTAAGTCGGGTGAGCGCTTCATCCGTAAGGGGGTTACCTACATCCATGTAGGAAACGTCGGTTTTGGGTGCATTTAATCACCGATCAGAAAGATTTCAACAAGCATATTGATTAAATCCATTGGAATCCGGTCAAGCACGGTTTAGTGAAACGGGTGTCGGAATGGCCATATTCAAGTTTTCATTATTTTGTGAAACAAGGTATTTAACCCTTGAATTGGGGAATTGCCGATGAAGTTGATTTTGATACAGGAGAATGGCTTGAGCAAACGCATTGCATAGGATGGGCTAAACAACGTGCAGCCCATCGGTTTTCATGACGATTTGAATGATGGGCTTCGTACCTCAGCCCATCCTATGGCTCTGTAAAGGTCAGAAAATGCGGACATTCAAACCATAGAACCGGTTAAGAGCCAACAGGCTCCACCCGACCCACAAGAGACCGTGGAGGTAGTGTTCATTCGTACCAGAAAGCAGACATTTGCAGATTTAGAGTAAGTACACCGTACTATCAACAAAATCAATCCAACCTGACCCTGAGCTATCCCCACAAAATACTTCAATTTAACAGCAACTTATGATATAAACTTAAGCTAAAACAACGCATGCATGATGCCTTTTCCTTGAAACCGTGATTTTTCAGGAGGCACCATGCAGCCAATCGCCCTATTTCACAAACGCCTCCAAAAGGCCGTCCCATCCATTCACCGCACCCGACTCAACGCATTAATGGCCGCTGTCGGCGCGGTCTTATGCGGTTCTCAAGCATCGATTACGTCTTTAGGCCGGGGCCTTTCCAATACGGCCTTTCTCAAGCACAAGATCAAACGCATGGATCGCTTGATCGGCAACACCCGGCTCACCCAGGAACGCTGGGATATTTATGCGGCACTGACACGCTGGCTAGTGCAAGGGTTGCCACAACCCCTTATCCTCATCGATTGGTCACCCTTGAGTGGTGACCAGGAACATCAGGTATTGCGTGCGTCGTTGCCGGTGAAAGGCCGTGCGCTGACGCTGTCCGAGGAAGTCCACCCGCGCTCCAAATTGGGTGGCCGCAAAGCCCAACACGCTTTTTTAGATGTCCTCAAGACCCTGCTGCCGACCACGAGCCGTCCGATCATCATAGCAGATTCCGGGTTTCGGGTGCCGTTCTACCGCTACGTCGAACACACCCTGGGCTGGCACTGGCTAGGGCGTATCCGTAACCGTGATCTTGTCGCATGGCGGGGCACGGACACCGGCGAACCCTGGTTTGGTGCAACCTCGCTGTATCCGAGGGCCACCACAACACCCACCCGCTTAGGCACGGTGCAGTGGGTGCGGCGGCAGCCCTTGGCCGCTTTCCTGGTCTTGGTCGGGCCGCCCAAAAAAGGGCGGCAACAGTTAACCCAAGCGGGGCAGAAGGATCGGTCACAGCACAGTAAAAAACAAGCCAAACGGGAACATGAACCGTGGCTATTGGTGGCTTCCCTGTCGCTGCAAGCGTTTACCGCCAAGCAAGCCATGAAGCTCTACCAAACGCGGATGCAAATCGAAGAAGGTTTTCGCGACACCAAAAACCACCGCTACGGCTTAGGCGTTGCAACGCCAACCGCATCGGCCAACAACGCCGCACAAACTTGCTGCTGGCCGCCGCCTTGGCCGCTTTCCTGCTCTGGTGCATCGGCGTGGCCGGGGAAAACCAGCCCCTCTCGAAACAAGTGCGTGTGAATTCGTCCAGCAAACGTGACCCCTATTCGGCGGTCTTTCTTGCCCGGTTACTCTTGCGACAACCGACGTTTCGATTGTCAAACGGTCAACTTTGGCAATCACTGACCACGATCAAGCCTTATGTTGAGAGCGTTTTATGCGCCTGAATTTTGTGGGGATAGCTCAGAACCTGACCCCATCGATTAGGTCTTGGAATGGTGCGATAGAGCAACGGAAATCGGTTTGGCAAGCATAGTGCTTCCCGAGATCATTTCTGCCTTTTGCCGTTTACGCAGGGAATCCTTGGTTTCCGACGTTCAATATCGGCAACTTAAATCCTCGTTATTGGTTGATATAGAAGATGCGGCCTTATGCGATTTGGCACCAACAGCACTGGCACAGACAATTTCAGCGCTTGAGAACAATACACTGAGAGCTATGGATGCTATCCATATTGGTTCTGCCGTGATACTGAAAGCCGATGTTTTTGTATCTGCCGACAAACGCCAGTGCGAGGCTGCTGTTCAGGCAGGGTTG
Organism: Methylococcaceae bacterium; assembly: GCA_003155565.1. Lineage (GTDB taxonomy): Bacteria > Pseudomonadota > Gammaproteobacteria > Methylococcales > Methylomonadaceae > Methyloglobulus. Next base: position 9,995 of record PMDM01000150.1, read on the forward strand.
CGGGTGGAATTGCTTGTTTAAATGCTTATGACACTAACCCCGGTGTTCGAATTTTTCTGTTACTAAATTCGATTTCATCAAAATTAATGCTATTATGTATCAGCCGCACAATGAGAGGAATCAATGGGTTAGGCGTTGGCATTTCTGACGGTTTATGTTGTTTGTATAATTTTTATTTCTTCTTCTGTCAGGTCGTAAAGCTGATAAACCAATTGGTCTATTTGGTTTTCAAGTTTTTTTACTTCTGCTGTCCCAACTTCTTTTTTGGCATCAATAACTTTTCTAACAATCAAAGCAATTCTTTCTTGCTCTTGTTTTGAAGCTAGTTTTATATAGGTATTCAATAAATTTGGAGCAGAATATAAAAGATAACCACCCGACATCTTTAGCCCATCAAAAAAACATTCAAATAAATACTGAAATAGTCTTGAATTAACCCAGCCCAATATAAATTCTGGAAGATAACTATCTGAAAAAGTATGAATGCAATTTGTATTAACAGAAGCATATTCGCCATGCTCGTCATAAAACGCTTCTGGTGTTATTGCAATTTTAGCAAATATGATTTTTGGTCTTGAATACAAAGCGTAGCGATTTTTTCCTAACGCGGATTCAGACTTTGGCAAATATGGATTTAAATATTTCTTCTTCTTATCTACAAGGTATGAATTTCCCCAAGTTGTAGAAAACTTATCAATTGTGCCTGTGTTGATTAATTTAAAGCCCTCATTTTCATTTATAAGCGAATTATATTCATCTGCTTCTTTTGCTGTGGATGTAGCATTAATAGTTCCACAGCTTCCAAGAGGAACGGATTGAGAAATTATTTTACTTACAATTTCATATTTTTCACTCAAAACAAAACCAAGTATATACTCATTAAGAGAAAATAAATCTGTTGTTCTATAGCTTCTATATTTTAATGGTTGAAACTCTTCAATAAATGTGAATGATGTTAAATTGTGATTATCGGACACTTTTTGTAAAAGTGTTGTAATTGGATAGGTTGATGCTTCTTTAAACACTTTGACATTGGAATAATCACCAATTTTCTGAAGACTTGCTTTGTTGAGCATAAATTCTCTTAATGCCAATCCGTAACTTGCTGATAAAAATCTATTTGGTGTGATGTAATTTAGAAAATAGTTATCACGAAGAATGACATAACCCAGTTCAAAAAAGTATATGTATAAATCTACAGAGCCTTTGGCAGTTGTGTAGTTATTTTTGTAAAAATTGTATTCGCTTTCTGTTAAACTTTTTTTCAATTCCATTGCATTAACATATGGCGGATTTCCAATAACCACATCAAAACCAACAAAATCACCATCATCATTCAGCACTTCAAGAAATTCAAATCGCCATTCAAAAGCATTTTCGAAAATCTTGTTGGCTTTTATTGCTTCAATCTCGGCTTCTAACTTTTTAGTTTCTTCGGTCAGTTGCTGCTTTTCTTTGCTCCAAGCGGCTTTCTCCTTTTTGCTCCTTTCAAAAATTTCGTAATGGTCAAATTTAAGGAGTTCGTTGGATAGTTTGCGATACTTCTTTACTTTCGGGTCGTTCAATAATATTTCACTTCTGAAATCCGTTTTTATGTCGGCAATCAGT
>PMDM01000152.1 GCA_003155565.1 Methylococcaceae bacterium
GGTTTCCAAGACCAAGCCATCATTGAAGCCTTGGATGTTTCCCCGTCAATGGCCTACAAAACTCGCCAGAGGTGTGTTGAGGAAGGGTCGGAGGCCGCACTAAAAGACCACCCGCGCCCCGGAAAAGCGCCAAAGCTGGCGGAGAAGCAGGCTGCCCATATCATTGCCGTGGCTTGTAGCGATGCACCGGAAGGGCACGGCCACTGGACATTACGGCTGTTAGCCGACAAAGTCGTGGAGCTATGCTATGCCGAAAGCTGTAGCCATGAAACCATCCGTCAGCTTTTACCCACAGGGCACAAGTAAAAAAACATCCAAAAACCCTGGCAGAAGCAGGAATGGTGCATTCCGGAGGTGAGTTCTGATTTTGTACCCAAGGGCATAAATGGCTGCCATGGAAGATGCGCTGGATCTTTACGAAGAACCCTATGACCCCAAACGCCCGCTGGTTTGTTTTGACGAAAGCCCCAAGCAACCCATCGCTGAAGTGCGCGAGCCCCTACCCGCTGAACCGGGGACACCTGCACGCTATGACACTGAATATGAACGCATGGGCGTTTGCGATTTGATGATGGCCTGTGAACCGAAACTCGGCTTTCGCCAAGTGGACATCACTGGTCGACGCACCAAGATTGAATTTGCCCGCTGCATGAAACAGATTGCAGGCCTTTATCCGGACGCGACCGTCATCCGTGTGGTGCTGGATAACCTTAATACGCATAAAATCGCTTCTTTATATGAAGCATTTCCCGCCGGACAGGCACGGGAATTGGCGCGAAGGTTGGATTTCCACTATTTATGCCCTGTGGGTACACCCCAAAACATGGAAGTTGGTTGAATATCGCCGAAATCGAGCTGGCTGTCTTGTCCAATATGTGCCTGTCGAAGCGAATCTCAGACAAAGAGACTTTACGCCGTGGGGTTGAGGCTAATGTGCAAAAACGTAATTTAAAGGCCACACCGGTCAATTGGCGCTTCACCAATCAGGACGCTCGGCGTAAACTGGCTCGACTCTATCCTCCTGTTTCAACATGACTGACTACTAGCTTTCTAAAACCGAACTAAAATACCAATGTCTTCGCAATGAAACAATAGTTCAAATTCCCCTGCCCATGAACGACTTCGACCCCACATACGGATATAACCTGGAGCAATTGCTGCAAATAGTTTCACCCCCGCAGCCGGAAGGGTTCGCGGCATTCTGGCAGGCGCGCTATGTTCGTGCCATGAGATTAGACCCGCACCAACGTATTAGCCCCTACGGCAGTTTTCATCCTGATTATGAGTGTTACGACTTAAGTTACCGCTCCACGGATGATTTCGAGATCGGTGGTTGGGTTTTGATTCCCAAGCATTCATCGGTGACACGAGCCGTTGTCGTGGGGCATGGTTACGGCGGGCGAGAAGGGCCGGATTTCGACCTCCCAATTCCTGGCGCGGCTTTCTTATTCCCGTGTTTTCGTGGCTTATCGCGGAGTAAGTGTTGGCCAATTTCAGATAATCCAAGCTTCCACGTGCTGCACAACATTGACAAACGAGACCAATATATCCTTGGCGGATGTGTTGAAGACTTATGGATGGCGGTATCCGCCTTGCTTCGCTTGTTCCCCGCAGCAGTAGGCCATTTAGCCTATCTTGGCATCAGCTTCGGCGGTGGCATCGGGGCATTAGCGTTGCCTTGGGAACCACGCATCCAGCGCGCCCATTTCAACGTGCCAAGTTTTGGCAACCAACAGCTACGCCTTCAATTGCCGACTTGGGGTAGCGCGAAGGCAGTCCAGGATTACCAGCGGGAGCACGGTAATATTCTTGCAACATTACAATATTATGATGCCGCTGTTGCCGCCCAGCACATTCAAATACCTGTGCACGTGGCGGCAGCGTTGTCAGACCCAATGGTGGCTCCACCAGGCCAGTTCAGTATTTACAACGCGTTGCCTGGGGAAAAGAAGCTGTTCGTCCTTGAAAAAGGACATTCGGACTATCCTGGGCAAGCCGCTCAAAAAAAAGCTTTGTTGTCAGAATTGCAGGAATTTTTCAGCCATTTATGAACCGTGAGTATCATTGTTGGTACAGCCCCCGCTTAGGGCGGGATATGGAACTACTGGTGTTTGGTCACGCTGGGGCTAAAGTACTGGCATTCCCTACCCGTGACGGACACTTTTACGAGTATGAAAACCTGGGTATCGTCCATGCCCTATCCGACAAAATCGAAAGCGGGCACATTCAATTGTATTGTGTAGACAGCGTCGTCAGTGACACTGTTTATTGTCCGTGGCTTCATCCGGCAGATCGGATCCAACGACATATCCAATATGAGGAATACGTTCTCAACGAAGTTATGCCCCTCATGGCAAAGAAGAACCCACATCCTTGCACCATTGTCCAGGGTTGTAGCTTAGGCGCATACCATGCCACCAATATCGCTTTTCGGCATCCACACCTTTTTCAAAAGCTCTGTGCATTTTCAGGCCGTTATGATTTGACGATGGGCGTTGACCATTTCCAGAACCTGTTTGACAATTACTACGACGAAAACATCTACCACAACACCCCAACCCATTTTCTTCCCCAGCTCGACTGTGATTGGCGGTTGCATCATTTACGTAATATGGACATCGTGTTTGTCATCGGCAAAGAGGATCCATTCCTTGAAAATAACCGCCATCTGAGCGATATATTGTGGTTCAAAGGTATCTGGCACGCCTTGCACGAGTGGGACGGACGTGCCCACCGGGGCAGCTCATGGCGGGAAATGGCACCGCTTTATGTGTAAAAGATATCTTTGACACTTGAGGCCCTGTGATGGGTTTTAGAATTTTCGGTTATGATGGTTTCTCAATTCCGGACGATTGCCATTGTGGTTTTAGGTTCGAAGTAAACTTGTCCACCCACTAGGGATTATCGTCCTTAGTCTCAAACAAACTCCAAAATGGACATTCAAATTCGAATGGCACTTGACACTTTCGACCCCATTATTGCTTACTCACCTCAGATGGAGTAATAATGGTGTAGCGGTGCCGAGCTTTTAGCATTTTTTATTAGTGCCAGGAACATAATCCTGACTCGACCACTGCGTAAGTTTATTTTTTGATATGACTGAGGAAAACCGTGAGTAAATTACTTAAGTATGGGAAATTTTCGATTGTATCAATCATGCCACAAAATAATGGACTGAAAAATTACCATGTGCGCAACGCAAGCGAAAGGTAGTCGCTATTTTTGCGAAAGCTTGTTTTGGGCATCCCAGCCCAAGCAAGCGGCAAAAACTTAACGCGACCGCCAATGCCTGCGGCTGCCCCAGCCGTCCTGCTTCCCTCGTCTTATACCCGACAAGGGGTATAAAACATCGGTTACGCAATGACTCGACGCGATGTCGGAAGGCTTTGCATTTTCACTACGCAAACAGCGCTTCGTGAAAACGCCCAGCACTATCGCTTCTGGGGACTACTCGGCTCCTGCCTCGCAGCGATGGAAAGCGTACACACTCAAAATTAGGCTACCAATCGCTGTTGGAGTTTAAGCGCTCGTTTTATAAGAAAGCAGGCTGATGAAGTGTCCGGTTTTACTTGACCATTACAAACTGTTCTTCAAATGGATCAAGCAGCACCTCCGTATCAAGGCATTCTACGGCACGTCCGAAAATGCCGTGAAAACCCAAATCTGGATCGCCATCACTGTTTATGTGCTGGTCGCCATCATCAAGAAACGCCTTAACCTGGACGCTTCGCTCTACACAATCCTACAGATCCTGAGCCTAACCCTATTTGAGAAAACCTTTATCAATCAAATGTTTACCAATACTGAATACAATAACAACTTGCCACAAGAAGCTAACCAATTGAACCTATTTGATTAAATTGCCGGACAGTACTGTAAAAATATAAAAAATAAAAGGGTCGGCGGCAGAAATTCAGTTATCACCGACAACGGCCTAATGTGTAGTACCGTACAGACTGTAGCTACTTTTTCGGCTAAAGTGCACTCAAGGTTTTGACGCAACCCCAGTTTCATTCCTAAAGTTTGGCTAATGGTCAAGGCATATGCCCGTCTTTGGTCACGATTGTTAATTTTTGATTTATATCACGTTATTCTGATTTCAGGATGTGACAATTTGTCACATCCACAAGGCAGATAAAAGCAAGTAGGCTATGCCTGCTTTTGTAGACGTTTATCGCCATGCGAGTTAGTAACCTCCCTCTAATGCGGATTTTTAGTTCGATCCGCATTTCTTTTTAACGAGATCATCATGAAAAACAACTACTCAGCCCTATTAAAAAACAGCCACACCACCAATAACTACCAACAAAGCGCTCGTATTGAAATTGACAAGCGAATCGCCTATCACCAGGCAGGACGTGCCGCAGCCATTTATCTTGGCAACAAACAAAAACAATTGCCTGCCGTGTATTTTCATATCATCTTTAAACAGAAGGAAAGATCTAGACAACAAACAAATCGATTTCTGCGTTCGCATGGCAACTACACCGCAAAAATTGAAGGCGGTCATTTAATTCAAAGTTTACCCTTTTCGTTTGCCGAGGCTACACGAAATTTTACATGGTCTCAACGAGAAGAATACCGGTGCGCCTTTGAAGCGGATATTATGAATTTGCTGACGGGATCACTTGCTGAGGCAAAATTTATGGCCTCACGCGACGACGAGGTCTTCAATACAAATTTAGCTAATCTTAGTGCGCTACGCCTCTATGGAGGCAGTTCAGATGTTAATGTAGTCACTGAATATTTGGAGTGCCTCATGCCTCACAAGGCAAAACGCGATCAGAAACTGATAGAACTATTTTTAGAGGCTTTCAGCTTCATCAACGAAAGTTCAATCTGGCATGCTATCTCTGCCCTGGCAGCATTTATCCGCGATGAACCTAAAGATATGATTACTTGCGAGGATGTTATTTCATTTCTTGATTCCCGTTTTGTCGAAACCACCTAGTATTAGTCGATGCTGTGACCTGGGTATTGGCATTTGTGACGCTGATTCACAATGTATTGTACAAATACAACTAATCCCCCAAATGATGCGGGCATTGTAGGGGCAGGTTTTGTGCCTACGTGGGCAGCCACAAGGGATTGCCCCTACAGAAGAGCGTAACCATCAAACCCAATGGACAGTGTGCTGTAGTCCGTTTTATGCTTCGACTAGCTCAGCACGNNACAAAGATCAAGTGAAAGGCAAAGTCGAAGAAATTAAAGGGAAGGTCAAGGAAGCCGCTGGCGTGATAATGGATGACGATGATATGGAAACAAAAGGGAATGTCCAGAAGAACGTCGGCAAAGTCCAAAAGGGCTTTGGTGATCTCAAGGAAGAAATTAAGAAAGGCAACTAATGGACTACCGGACTGTGCAGCCGAGCCGAGACAAGCTTGTCAGTCTGCACGGGCGGCTAGGAGCTACTTACAAAAACTTTTACACGAGAAATAAATATGAAATTTACCAATATGAAACGCGCAGGTTTATCAGCAGCAATTATTCTGAGCTTATGCTCGTTGAGCGCTTATGCCGAAGAAAAGCAGGATGAACCCTATATGAACAAAGACCAAGTCAATGGCACAGTCGATGAAGCCAAAGGTAAGGTCAAGGAAGACACTGGCAAGATATTGAACGACAAGAGCCTGGAAAGAGAAGGAAATGTCCAAAAGAATGTTGGCAAAGTACAAAAAGGGGTTGGTAATATCAAGGAAGATATCAAGAAGGACAACTAAAACCAGCCGAGTTTTGTAGGCCAGTCATGATAGGTTGCTCTGCTGCACGGTAGGAACAAGATATTCTCACACGTTTTTTACAGGAAATAAATATGGAACTCACCAACATGAAACTTACTGCTTTATCAGCAGGCATCATTTTAACTTTCGCCTCGTTCGGCGCTTATGCTGGGGAAAGCCACATGGCGGAAGCGCTCAAACACGCAGAAGCTGCGGTCAAAGCCGACAACGGAAAAACTATCGTCGAACATGCGGAGGCAGCGAAGACCCATGCGAAAACCGCCGATGAACATTTGGATGCCGGCATCACGAGCCTGAATGATGCTATCGATCACGGCAAGATGAAGCATGCCGACTCAGCGAAGAAAGCCGCCGAAGAAGCCGTAACTCATCTGAAAGCCGCGCAATAAACCATCGGCTTAGGGATTACAAGGAGCGGCGGGTGAATAGCCCGCCTTTTTTATCCTAAAAAATCAGTTGAATTTCAAAATCAAAGTTGAAGTAGTTGGTAGGCTGTTCGTGCTGAGCCTGTCGAAGGATGAACGGGATTTCGGATGCGCAACTGATTTTTTTAGGTTTATGCACACTCTCTAAATGCAGCAGCGACGGCTATTAAGGGATGCCCTGCAATTTGTTGAATGATCAAAAGCCTGTCGGTTCACGGCGCTGTTCGCCATTGAGTTCATGGCGAACACGGGAGACCGTATCGTAGACCGTTTTGCGTACGCGGTTAATTCCACCCAGAGGCCTATGCTCAGGGATAGTGTGCCAAGGCGAAAACGATAAGTTTTCACAGAACGCTTCTTGCTTTGGCGAGGCAAACTCCTGTCGTGGAATGGTGATCCGCGCTACAGGAATAAACGGCGAATCCTCCTCACTCCATTCAACAGTGGGATCCTCAATGGGCATTTCCATGGGACGTTTGCGTAACTGAACCATAAAGTCAAAACATGCATCGCCCTGGTCAAGCTGCTTCCACATATTTTCGCGCAGAAAATTTGGAGAGGAGGTCTCGCCGAACGGAGAGGGGGCACTGCAAGAACGTACAGAAAACTTCATCGCGGTGTCGCCGAATCCATACGGTGTCGTACTCCAATATTGTATATCCAGCGGATTGGTAACCTCTTTTCCCTTGATCGCGTTAGCAATTCCAAACTCGTGCAGACGGAATCTGAAGGGATTCAAACCAGGGAAAAAGAACTTGAAAATATTGTCTTCCGAAAGAGCCTTCTGGAATTCAACATAGTCTGCCGCATTACACACGAAAAACACGGGATGATTAATCATGACAAAATCCTGCGTGACGGATTCGCTGCTTTCCACACCCATAAGCTTAATCGCCATTCCACGGGCATCGCCGACGGAGTCGTCTTGCACTTTTCCAGAACCGTTGGAATAGCGTATCCATGCCGGGTAATCGCGAAACTCCTCGAAGATTCCGACCCGCACTTCCTTGGGCAACTTATGCAAAACACTAAACTTCGCTCGCACACAACCGTGAGCTTTGGGATGGGCGTCCCTGTGGGCAGCACCGTTCTTGGCTTCAGTTCGGACGCTCTCTTCTATCATCCGCACAATCTGCTGGATCGCACCACCTTCGTTCGCTGGAACTTCCTCAAGACTGGAGGCCAAAGCAGGGAAAGTAGAAAAAAGAGCCACGCTCAGTGGAAAGACTTTGCTAAACATTTTTATTTGCTCCTAGAAAAGCATAATTCCGTTCAACTACAATTTTCAAATCAACCTCTCACAATGTTCGAGGTTGATCATATATATCTTGTCATTCAACGACCTACGTTAAATATAACGGTAATGCCTAGTGCAGTCTGTACACTATCGCACATAAATAAGAAAAATTGTAAACCCAGCTCTATGTGCGTAGGCGCACAGACCCGTTTTAGTTATGTGTGTATATTCGAGACACAGTCTGGGGATTTTATTGGATAGGCGGCAGATTTAATTATTTTTAGAATAAGTGAATAATCCAGCTAAATCCAAATGACAATCAGTATTTTTAAACCTTGTCTGCATTACCGACTAAGAAGTATCACTTATATGCTCATACAGAGCCAACCGGAGAAAAACTATGATTAATAGCGACCAGATTAAACCTGAAATGCCCGTTGTATGTTCCGAAGACGGTCAATTTGCTGCCGTAGATCACATGGTAGATGCAAATACCATAAAGCTGAACAAAGATAAAACAGGGCAGCACCATTACATTCCGTTAAGCTGGGTAACCTCAACCGAAGGCGGTAAGGTTAAAGTTGACCGTCCAGGCGATGAAGCCATGCTAGATTGGTCTACAACCCCGCCCGTTGATTACCCCACGAGTGGTTTCTAGCTATTCTGTGAATTTTAAATTGTTTGAATCGTTAACATTCAGCCTACTTAATTGAATCTGTAAAGGAAAAGATTTTGTGGGCTTTATAACTTATAAGTCAGTAAATTGGACATAAAATGAAACCAATCAGCAGAACTTTTTTCAAAGGGTTGATTGCTATTATCCCTCTTACCCTCACTCTTTATTTGCTCCTCTGGCTTGCGGGCATGGCAGAATTTGCGCTGGGAAATATCTTTAAATTTTTCTTACCCGAAAGATGGTATATAAAAGGTTTGGGATTTGTGTTGTTCCTTCCTCTCGTGTATTTTTTTGGAGGGTTTTTGGACTCCCGGGCTTTCCGTAGGCTGTTCAATATGTTTGAAGAACTGTTGCTCCAGATTCCCGTTTTGAAAAGCATCTATGGCGCAATTCGCGATTTTACTTCCCTGTTCTCCGGCAAACAGAAAGGGAAATTTAAACAAGTCGTGTTGGTTAACGTACCCCATGGCAAAGGCCAACAAATAGGCTTTATCACCGTTTCAGACGTTGATGGGCTTTCCCATAGTTTCATTGCCAATGACCAAGTTGCCGTATTTTTGCCATTCAGTTATGCGATAGGTNNTGCCGTATTTTTGCCATTCAGTTATATGGTTGGCGGCAACACGGTTGTTATATCGCGGGAAAATGTACTGGAAATAGATTTGTCCGTTGAGGATGCGCTACGTTTTATCGCAACAGCCGGCGTTATTGGCAAGGTTAACGGTGAACAAGATAAAATCTAAAAGATGTGAATTTCACTATAAGGTGGAATCAAGAATCAATGGGCATTCAAATGGATACTTCATTACATACTTTCCAAACGCTATTTTGCCAACTAGGTTTAGCAGATGACCAGGAACAGATCAATGTTTTTATTGAATTACACAAACCTTTACCCAGTGATATTACCTTGTCAAAAGCCTATTTCTGGAATGAAGCACAGGCGGCATTTCTGGCTGAAGCCATAGAAGACGATTCAGATTGGTGCGCGTTGGTGGATAAGCTGGATTGTTTGTTGAGAGAAAATTAAG
>PMDM01000249.1:0-160 GCA_003155565.1 Methylococcaceae bacterium
CAAAACGCACCTGGTCATTCCCTTTGCCGGTCGCGCCATGTGAAATAGCCTCAGCCCCGGTTTCATTAGCGATATCAATCAAGCGTTTGGCGATTAAAGGTCGGGCAATTGATGTTCCTAACAGGTATTCGCCTTCGTAGACGGTATTGGCACGAAACAT
>PMDM01000249.1:182-8826 GCA_003155565.1 Methylococcaceae bacterium
GAGGTATCCAATCCACCCGAATAAGCCAATACCACCTTATTAATTTTCGACATAATGTCAAAGCACTCCACGTTAAAATAGCCGCGATTATACCGGAAAACAATCCAACATCAGCAAGCCAAGCATTGCTGAGAATGGATTTATCATTAAAAAATCAGTAATTTTAGCTACGTTTTCTCCGCCAGCGCGAGTCTGCCAGAAAAATTTTCTTAGCTTACCAGCCTGAAATTGATTTATAGTCGTGATGATAAATTATAATGAGCCAATCTAGCCTTGGAGCCAGCAATACATGAACGCAAGCACGATGCCTTCGGAATTAAATCAAAAAAAAGATAGACGGCTACAAAAATATCACCACATCAACCTGCAATTGGCCGCGTTGGGACAGCCAACCTGTGAAATGGATGATGATAGGCAATACCTTGATATTGCTAATGGTTTGTTAAAAAAATACTCCCAACAACGTCGCCTACTTGCACAATACCGCTGCCCTGCTGACCAGCGCATAGAAGATTTCCTTAACCAGTATTTTGACGTTAACGACATCAACGCGACGGTTCGTATTCCCGGAGAAACCTTCGTGCTTGAGCAAAAAGGCTTGGCTAGGGAACTCTCCTTGCCTTATCACGGCGATGAGTTTCATTCGGCTTATGTCGATTCTTACCGGATACAACAAGGCGTACTGCACAACCCCAAAAACGACAAACGCACGACTAAGGGAGTTTTTCATATTGCGACGGGTGGCCTTCCCGTTCCTGCCGATAAGAGCGAAGTGCCTGTAGCGGCCTATGCAGCAATCCTGGCTATTGCTTTGTCGCCTCCTGATGATTTGCTGTGCTTGCCCTTTACGAGCCACCAAGCTAATCCCGCAAAACTGTGGGTATCGCTGCTGCAACGGCCTATCGTGCGCCCAGAAATATCTTCTGAAATTCCCGCGCAAACCATGGAAGTCCGCTTTTTTGCGCCTGGTGGCCTGGTTGCCAACCTTGATTTTGTCGAGTCTATTTTTGGCAATGCAGGCGATCCTTACCTGCCGGAGAACGACTCTGCCCTGGATATCGACCATTGGACAGGACATACCGGTTGCATACTCCTCGCGCCCCATCTGGTTCATTGCCGGAAAAAAGCGTTGGGACTGCCCCATTTCGATGATGCCACGCCCCGTCAGCGCAAAGATGGCATGTGCTGGCAAAATGATGACGAGCTATATAACGACGGCAAGCCCTTCAAGCTCGTCTGCCGCGATATGCAAGGTATTATCGTTACCATCATTGCCGACAATTATTTCGGCTACAGCAAAAAGGAAATCAAGTCCCACATCAGCTATGCCGCCAACCTCTTTGGCGATTGCGAAGAGGAACATGCTGGTGGTGCGCTGGCTTTTCCACGTGTTATCCTTGGTGAAATTCACATACCCAGTGCTTCCGAATTGGCACCAAAGCCGACTTTTGAGCAAGCCAGCCAATTACTGGCTCCAATTATGGAACGTAAAGACTCCGGCTACGGTGTGGATAAAAACCATCCAGATATTATTTTCGTTCCTGCCGATGCCCAAATCAATATCCAGGAACAACAAATTAGTTGGTTACAAGATAACCACCAGCAATCGCTAAAATTACTGATTAATCATATATATATCTACCCAAACGGCTTTCGGGTACACATGGAGCGCCACCCTCATGCACCAAGTTGGCGGCTGGTAGGCACATATCCTGAAGGTACTTTTTGCCATAAACCCAGTACGGTTTCAGGTGGTGGCAAGTCGGAAATCTCCAAATCCATCGCCGGCGCTGTCATTTCCGGCGATTTCTTCGTCGAAGATTTCGAAAAGGATATGGATTTTGTGGGCAAAATTTTTGAGCGTGATTATGCCGACCGTTTTCGTGACCCTAAACTTCATGGCAGCGACCAACGCAGCCTCCTGAGCAACAAACGCACCCTCGGCTCGGTCATTAAGCTGTTGACGCCTTCAATTACCGACTACTCAGATGCTTATAACCAGTGGTTAGAGGAAATTCCCCAGCATATTCTGGGCTTGGTGCTGATGATAAAACGCTTTTATAAGGCGGAATGGGGCGCAAACTGGCGGAAGCACTTTTCGGTTGACTTGGTCAATGGCCGTCCGGGCAACGAGTTGAAATATCATGGCAGAAAGCTCATTGCCAGCTATTTGCGCGTGGGTTTCGACGAAAAAGGCGCTTGGCGGATTTTCAAGTTGAGGCAAGATTTTGTGGCCTCGGAAAAATTGCAGATGGAAGATGATATTAGCGCATCGACCGTCGTGCCTGTGCGTTATTTGCCCAGGCTTAATCCAGATTATAAAAATCCCAGTGTGAAGCTGGTCAACAACTGTGAAGAAAGCCTTTTCCAACGCCCGGATGATGCCATCCATCGCGGGGCAGATTTGCAAACCGAACTGGATTTTTCTGGAAAAAATAATTTTATTTCCAATTTTCAGCCGCTTAACACAGACGATGCCAAGAACCTCTTAGAAGACGTGATGCACTTTGAGGAATTCAGTAAACCCATGCAGCAAGTCATCCGTGAAGCGGCACAAGCCAAGAATGGTAAGTTTTTTGTTTCTTCCGCACATCCACGCTTGGTTGATGGCAAGCCCAGCCAAAATGTCCGCTATTTACAGAATCGACCCGATATACTCGATCCTCAGTTGCGTTATATTGCGGAAATATCAACTCGTCTTGCCCGTGGTTTGCGCCATAACCAGCCCGTTTATTTTCCAGTCAATTCGGTATTGATAGGCCGCCGCAACAATCCCATCGACCTCGCGGCAGGCATACGACCACTGGCCATCTACAACCCAATTCATTATCAGGAATTGCCTGAGTTGTTCATGGATATTATTTGCAGCTTGACTGGCAAATCCCCCTCCACGACGGGCGCAGGCTCAGAAGGGGCGCTCACCAAAGGCCCTTTCAATGCCTTGTCTGCAACCGCAGACCTCAATACGGCGCTGGTATCCTTTATTTTATGCGGCTACGACGGTTTCTCTACCGCTGCTGGCTACATCGGTTCAAAACGCCGTATAGACCATGACATCAGTTTGTTGATACCCGAAATCTGGTCGAGATTACCAGTGGAACAGCGCTGCCACAAGTACTTGATAGAATATGGACAATTAGAGAAACTTGAGGATTTTGAATACCAGGGCAAGACTGTCCATGCGAGCAGGCTGGGCTACCGGATTACTGAACGCTTTGTCCATACTGTGTTCGGCAAGGTATTCAATTATCCGACGGCGGTATTCGACGAAGCCATGCTCAAGCCTGAAACCCAGGATATGGATAGCTTCGTCGATGGCATCAACAATGTCTGCGAAGCGCAACAACGGGTAGCACACCAGTATTTTGAAGATGGCTCTATCCATGATGCCTGCCCTCCCCTTAAGGCATTGCTACATATCATGGCTAATGGCGAATATGAGGGAAAATCCATCAACGATCCTGCTATCCGTAACCTGTTTACCCGTGAGTATTTATTGCACAGTGATTGGTACCAAGAACGCCTTAACATCAAACAGCAACGTGACAGACAGCTTTGGCAACGGCATAAGGATCACATCGAACACTGCCTAGCCGACAAAGACCGCTATGATCCAATCAGTTACCAAGCGTTGACAAAAAAGCTGGAAAAAGCTGGACAGATGTTGACAAAAATTTCCAGTACAGATTATCTCGATAGCCTGCAAGGGACATTGGGCGCAGATTGGGTACATCATTAAGTATAATAATCAGTACAAATTGGTAACCCGTAAGATGCGCCATGTATAGGATGTGCCGAAGCACGAGGCGTATCAATCGCGAACGATGCACTTCACTTGGTTCAGCACATCCTGGCTCTGGACTAATAAAGGCGCAGTAGTTACCTACCAACCACTATGGGAATTGGCATAAGCAAGGAGATTGTACTTGACTGAATTATATGAAATGTTGCAGCAGCAAAAAATCGGCATTTTGGATATTGCCAACCATTACCACGCAGTCAATATCCGTGTGTTTGGCTCCGTGATACGCGGTGAAGAACGTGAAGACAGCGATATTGATTTATTGGTTGATTTTCTTCCAGATTCAACATTATTGGATCAGGTTGGCCTTATTGATGCGCTCTCCACAAAACTGGGCCGTAAGGTTGATATTATCAGTGAACGGGCATTGAACAAATACCTACGTCAACGGATTCTGCAAGAAGCTGTCGCGCTATGAAAGATCGGTTTGTTTTCATTGTTGCGGCACTGGAAAGCATTGAGTTAATCCAGTCTTACACCGAGGATTATGATTTAACAGGTTTTTTAGCCTAAAGAAAAACGCAGGGTGCAGTTGTTCGCAATCTGCGAGATCATCGGTCAAGCGCTTAAGGCCTTTGGCGTCGAAACCTTGTTGGCGGAACAACCTAATATCCCCTGGCGAGAGATTGCTGGTATGAGAAATGTGCTAGCGCATGAGTATTTGGGTGTTGATCCCGTGATGGTATAGGAAACAGTGAAATCCAAAATTGAACCATTAAGGCAAGCACTCGAAGTTATTTTAGAATAATTTTCATTTTAACTATTTGATTTTATTTAATTGTTTCTCCATTCTGATCTCATATCGAGAGTTAGCACTGCTTCATCGCCCTATTCCAAAAAATCTTCACTCTATATGTCATTCAACACCCTCACCCGAATTTTGTATATAATATTGCGGATGATGAACGCATTCAGGATCACCTCGCTTTGGCTCATTCACAGAACCCGTCAGTTTGTAACATTCAAGCAACTTCATATCTTTAGACGATCATGAACATTGCAAGCCCCGCCCCAACAGGAAAACACATGAATATCAGTTTGTTGTCAGACATTACCGGTCAGGAAGACATTGATCCGGCAGAAACCAAAGAATGGATTGAAGCCCTGCAATCGGTTCTGGAGATTGAGGGCAGCGAACGCGCCCACTTCCTGATTGAACGACTGGTTGCAGTAACTCGCCACTCTGGTTTTGATATACCCTTTAGCGCCAACACGGCTTACATTAATACCATTCCTGTCGCTCAACAAGCGCAAATGCCAGGCGATTTTGCCATAGAGCAACGTATTCGTTCATATGTGCGTTGGAATGCCATGATGATGGTGCTACGCGCCAATAAAGACACTAACGTCGGCGGACATATTGCCAGTTTTGCCTCGGCAGCAACCTTGTATGATGTCGGCTACAACCATTTTTGGCGTGCCGCCACAGACCAATTTGCGGGTGACCTTATTTTTACCCAAGGCCATTCCTCTCCCGGCGATTATTCCCGTGCCTTCTTGCTGGGGCGACTGACCGAAGACCAATTGAATAGTTTCCGTCAAGAAGTGGGTGGCAATGGCTTATCTTCTTATCCACACCCTTGGTTGATGCGTGAATTCTGGCAATTCCCAACGGTTTCCATGGGATTGGGGCCGATTATGGCGATTTACCAAGCTCGATTCATGCGCTATATGCAAGGCCAAGGCTTTGCCGACAATTCTGACCGCAAAGTCTGGAGTTTTCTGGGTGATGGTGAAACCGATGAGCCTGAATCATTAGGTGCTATCGGCATGGCTGGGCGTGAAAAACTCGACAACCTTGTTTTCGTTATCAATTGCAACCTCCAGCGTTTAGACGGTCCTGTACGCGGCAATGGCAAAATCATCCAGGAACTGGAAAGCGAATTTCGCGGCGCTGGCTGGAATGTTATCAAAGTGATCTGGGGACAACGCTGGGATGCACTGCTCGCCCGTGACAAGGATGGCCTGTTAGCGGCCCGGATGATGACTTGTGTGGACGGCGATTACCAGACCTTCAAATCCAAAGATGGCGCGTATGTGCGGGAACACTTTTTCAATACGCCTGAATTAAAAGCGATGGTCGCTGATTGGTCAGACCGCGACATTTGGGAACTTGATCGCGGTGGCCATGATCCAGCTAAGGTCTATGCAGCCTTCCACGCGGCAGCAAACCATAAAGGTCAACCAACGGTTATTTTGTCCAAGACTATCAAAGGTTATGGCATGGGTGCAGCGGGAGAAGCGCTGTATACCGCACATCAAGCAAAAAAAATGGATGAAGTGTCTTTAAAACACTTTAGGGATCGCTACGAATTACCCGTAAACGACGAACAACTCCATAACCTACCCTATTTAACTTTCCCAGAAGGTTCAAAAGAACTCAGCTATATGCAGCAACGCCGGAATGAACTCGGTGGACATCTGCCGTCACGGCGTACCAAGTCTTACGCCCTGGAAATTCCGTCGCTCAGTGAGTTCAAACCGTTGCTTGAAGCCAGTGGTGAAGGCCGCGAAATTTCGACCACTATGGCGTTTGTGCGGATGTTGAACATCCTGGCCAAAGACAAAAATATCGGCAAGCGCATCGTGCCGATTGTCCCTGATGAATCCAGGACTTTTGGTATGGAAGGCATGTTTAAACAGTTAGGTATCTGGTCTCAAGTCGGCCAGCTATATACCCCGCAAGACGCTGGTCAGTTGATGTCTTACAAAGAAGACAAAAATGGTCAGGTTTTGCAGGAAGGCATTAACGAAGCCGGAGGTCTGTGTGACTGGATTGCGGCGGGTACGTCTTATTCCACCAATAATGTCCCGATGATCCCGTTTTTTATCTACTACTCGATGTTTGGCTTTCAACGGGTTGGTGATTTAATCTGGGCGGCGGCTGACCAACGTACTCGTGGCTTCCTGATGGGTGGCACGGCTGGTAGAACGACACTGAACGGTGAGGGTCTACAGCATGAAGACGGCCATAGTCATTTGATGTCGGCTACCGTGCCGAACTGTGTCTCCTACGACCCTACTTTCGCTTATGAGCTAGCCGTGATTATTCAAGACGGTATGCGGCGTATGTACGTCGAGCAAGAAGACATCTTTTATTACATCACGGTGATGAATGAGAATTACAGCCATCCCGCCATGCCTGATGGCATGGAATCCGATATACTTAAAGGCATGTATTGCTTTAAGCAAGGCGCGAACAAGAAAGCACCACGAGTTCAACTGTTAGGTTCTGGTGTTATCTTTCGTGAAGTTGAATTTGCTGCTGAAATGCTACGTAATGACTGGGGTGTGGAATCGGATCTTTGGAGTTGCCCAAGTTTTACCGAGCTGGCACGGGAAGGCCAGTATTGTGAACGCTGGAATCGTTTGCATCCATTGGAATCTTCAAAAATATCGCATGTCGCTTTGTGCCTGGACAAAGCCGAAGGCCCGGTCATCGCTGCAAGTGATTATACCAGGGCATTTGCCGAACAAATCCGCGCCTATATTGCTGCACCTTATACTGTGTTGGGCACTGATGGCTTTGGTCGTTCCGACACGCGCAGCAATCTCCGTAAATTCTTTGAGGTTGACCGTTTCCACATTACCATTGCGGCATTGAAAAGTCTGGCTGACCTAGGCAAACTGGACAAGGCCAAAGTTGCTGAAGCCATCACCAAATATGGCATAGCCACTGACATAACAGCACCTTGGTTAACTTGATTGGCTGACCTAATTCGGGATAATCACAAACAGGATAACAATAAAAATGGCTGATGTAATCGAAATAAAAGTCCCCGATGTCGGTGGCGTTGCCAGTATCGACGTTGTTGAAGTGCTGATTAAGCCCGGCGATACCGTGGCATTGGAACAAATCATTGCCACGCTTGAAACCGATAAAGCCAGTATGGATCTCCCGTCCAGCGCGGGTGGAACCATACAGCAAGTCCATATAAAACCCGGCGATAAAGTTTCTGAAGGCTCATTGGTCGCAACGGTGTTGGTAAATGGTGCTGTTGCAGTCCCGGCAAAACCTGAAGAACCCGCTCAGAAACCGAAAGCACCTGCAACAGTACAAGAACAACCCGCTCCAGTTAAAACGCCAGAACCAAGCTCCTCCCCTATCGCCCTACCTGCTCCCACTATAAATTACAGTGCTTCCGTACTAGCACACGCTTCACCATCCGTACGGCTGTTTGCCCGGGAACTGGGTGTAGACATTACCAAAATAACCGCTGGGAACGGACGTAAGGGGCGTATTTTAAAAGACGATGTCAAGATCTTCGTCAAACACATCATGAGCGAAGGCATTACCCAAGGCAGTGCAGGAATCCCAGCCATACCTGCCGTTGATTTTTCCCAATTCGGCGAAATCGAAACGCAAAAACTCAGCAAGATAAGACGGCTTACCGGTCAAAATCTCAGCCGTGTCTGGCTCAACCTCCCGATGGTAACGTATCATGAGGAAGCCGATATTACTGAAATGGAAGCCTTCCGCCTGGCATTGAATGCAGAAAAAGCCAAGGATGAGATAAAAATCACTGGCCTGATGTTTATCATCAAAGCCTTGGTCGCTGCCATGAAGCAGTTCCCCAGTTTTAATGCCTCCTTGGCTGCTGACGGTGAGAGCCTGATACTAAAAAAATACTACAACATCGGTATTGCTGTAGATACGCCCAATGGTTTAGTGGTGCCAGTGTTGCGTAATGTCGATAGCAAAAGCATCAATCAATTGGCAATCGAATTGGCCGAAAAAAGCGATAAGGCTCGCCAGGGCAAACTCATGCCAGCCGATATGCAAGGCGGCTGCATCACCATTTCCAGCTTGGGCGGCATCGGCGGCACGGCGTTCACGCCGAT
>PMDM01000057.1 GCA_003155565.1 Methylococcaceae bacterium
ATGAATTCTTTGGACATGGTTTTGGCATAACCGCCAACCCCAGAGCCTTCTTCTTTAAAGTCCAGCATCAAAAATTCGGCATCCATACTTTCGATTTGTTCTTTGACTTCGGGACGAGTATCGAAGGAACGCACGATTGCGCCCATACTTTTAGCCGTGCCTATCGCCGCCAAGCCAGCAACACCGGCTCCAATGATCAGGACTTTTGCTGGGGGAATTTTTCCGGCAGCGGTGATCTGCCCCGTGAAAAAGCGGCCAAAATGTTGTGCGGCTTCAACGATGGCGCGGTATCCGGCGATGTTTGCCATTGAGCTTAAGGCATCACACTTTTGTGCCCGCGAAATCCGCGGCACACTGTCCATTGCCAAGACAGTGGCGCCTTTGGCTGCAAGTTGCGCCACCAAGGCTTCGTTTTGGGCAGGCCAGATAAAGCTGATTAAGCGTCCGCCTTGGGGCAGCAAGTCAATTTCATTTACACCGAGTTCGGGATGCTGCTCTGGCGAACGCACTTTCATCACAATGTCAGCCGTTTCCCATAAGGTTTTTGCATCGTTGACGATTTCGACACCAACCTTTTGATACGCCTCATCGCTTATATTTGCGTTTGCGCCTGCACCGGTTTCGATAGAGACGGTAAAGCCAAGCTTCATTATTTGCTCGGCGGCCTCCGGGGTGGTGGCTACGCGCTTTTCACCGGGGTGAATTTCTTTGGGTACACCAATTTTCATAAGGTTTCCTGTGAGTGATTTAGGGCATAATAGGGACTGACTTTCTTTTTTGGTCAAAACTGCGTGAGCATAGAAGATTGAGCGTAGGTTTTCAATAGATTTATAACTTAGATGAAAGGTTAAAGGCAAAAGGCGCAAAACAGCAAACCTTGATCCTTTGATCTTGTGCCTTTAACCTTAATCATTCGTTGCTTTAGTAAAGAGATATTGGAACACTCAATGTCGGAATTAAATAAACCTTATCTACCCAAAGACTTTATCGAAACTGCAGAAGGACTGTGTTTTGCGGTCGTCCAGCAGGGGACTGAATACTGTGATGGACAAGAGAAAGTGCTGTGTTTTCTGCGTTATATTAAGCGCGATGCTGAAAATAACAGTCCTTGGCATAAGGTTACAACCGACCCGGCAAACGAATATCTGAGGCGCCACTATCCAGAATATCTGCATTATTCTGCCATGTTGGACGCCCATGTCCATGCGGTAAGCACTGGTCGCATTGTTTATCATCATTCCCCAAGGCAGCGGTTGCAACAGGTTCTGTCTAGCCAGTTCCATGATAAGGTCGAACAGGATTTATATGATTTGTGCCTATTATTCCAACAATATGGCTTGGACTTGACGCAAGCAGGAGTGACGGGTTCTATCCTGATTGGGGCACAGAAACCTAATTCGGATATCGACTTGGTGTTTTATGATCAGGAGCAGTTCCATCAAGCACGGGCAATTACCGCTGAACTTATCGACAAAGGTCAATTGGGTGCACTGAGTGATAAGGATTGGCAAGAATCCTTCGCAAGGCGCGCATGTGCCTTAAATTTACAAGAATATGTGTGGCATGAGTGCCGTAAATTCAACAAAGCCCTTTTTAATGGAAGAAAATTTGACCTGAATTTTATTGACGGACAGGTTAATGCAGAGCCAATTGTTTATCATAAATACGGCGAGATGACTGTGCAGTGCAAAATTATCGAAGACCAGCACGGATTCGATTATCCCGCTAAATTTAAAATTGATCATGCTGATATTGAAACGGTTGTTTGTTTTACTGCAACCTATACCGGCCAAGCATTCGTCGGTGAAACAGTTGAGATTGCCGGGCTATTGGAAGAGGCAGAAAACGGCAGTATACGCCTTGTTGTAGGTTCGACCCGGGAAGCGCCGGGGGAGTATATTAAGGTCATAAAATGTTCGGAATAACCGGCTTTTCTGCATTTATCTTTGATATGGATGGTCTGGTCCTGGATACTGAACCGACATATTTCGCAGCCTGGCAACGAGCGGTTGAGAAAATGGGGTTCAAGGTTGATCCGGATTCTTTCAAGACATTATCAGGTCATCATTACAGTCGAATAGAAACGAGATTACTGTCTTGGTATGGAACAGGCTTTAATTTGGATGCTTTCCGGCAGTTGAGCAGGCCCTTGTGGCGAACTTACGTGAATGAACACGGTATCGTTGTTAAACAAGGTGTGGTTGATTTGCTTGACTATGCAGAGCAACGGCAGATTCCGGTGTGCTTGGCGACCAATAGTTCAACCATCAATTCCCATGAATGCCTTGATATTGCCGGAATAAAAAACAGGTTCCCTAAAATTGTCACTGGAGATGATGTCAATCGCGCGAAGCCTGAGCCGGATATCTTTTTGAAAGCAGCCGATTACCTGCAAGCCGATATTTGCCGGTGCGTGGTATTTGAAGATTCCCATACAGGTATAATTGCAGCATCTTCGGCAGGTGCTTATTCGGTGTATATTCCTTCGACCTTACCCGTCGATCCGCTGACAGTAGAGTTGTGCGATTGCATGATGGATAACCTTTCACAAGTATTTCAAAGCTTAACCACGCAAACGGCTATCGGGATATAATTGCCGTCTATCCAGCGAATAAAAATCAGCGATTCGATGTCTTCCCTTACCAAAGTATCTGTTACTGCTCCGGCAAGATTACACATGGGCTTTATCGACCTGAGCGGATCGCTGGGTCGGCATTTTGGAAGTATCGGTATTGCGCTAAACGAAATCAACACGCATTTGACCTTGTCAAAGGCAGGTCAACGTAGCATTAGCGGCCCTTCCGCAGAACGCGCAGACCGGTGTTTGACCCAGTTATGTCAGGAATTAAATGTATCCGACCGGGTTAACATCACTATCGAAGCGGCAATCCCGGAGCATGTGGGTTTAGGTTCTGGAACGCAAATGGCCTTGGCGATTGGTACGGCATTAAACGCTTACCATGAATTAGGGCTAACCGTACGCGATATTGCCTCGGTAATGGACAGGGGCTTGCGTTCCGGCATAGGCATCGGTGTGTTTGAACATGGCGGCTTGGTTGTAGATGGTGGCCGGGGCGAAAAAACCATTACCCCACCTGTGCTTGTCCACCTTGACGTGCCAGCAGATTGGCGCTTCATCCTGGTTTTTGACCGGCGTGGACAGGGCTTGCATGGCGAGCAGGAAATTGCGGCATTTGAAGCATTGCCGCCTTTCCCGCAGGATGAAGCAGA
>PMDM01000019.1 GCA_003155565.1 Methylococcaceae bacterium
TGGCTTTTTGGCGGGAAGATTCCTGTTTTTCTTCCTGCAACAAACGGTTGCCTTTCTGTTCTAGCCAGCTTGAATAATTGCCTTCCCAGGGAATGCCGGAACCTCTGTCGAGTTCTAAAATCCAGCCAGCAACATTATCCAAGAAGTAACGATCATGGGTGACGGCAACGACAGTGCCAGGATAATCATGCAGAAACCGTTCTAGCCAAGCGACCGATTCTGCATCCAGATGGTTAGTCGGTTCGTCCAATAACAGCATGTCGGGATTGGACAGCAATAAGCGGCATAAAGCCACACGGCGTTTTTCTCCGCCTGACAGTTTGGTGACATCGGCATCCCAATCGGGCAGACGTAAGGCATCGGCGGCGATTTCCAGTTTCCGGTCTAACTCCCACGCACCAGCAGCTTCGATTTTTTCCTGTAAATCGGCTTGTTCTGTCAGTAATGCGTCGAAGTCGGCATCAGGCTCGGCAAAAGCGTTATTGACTTCATTAAAACGATCCAGAATCGCCTTGATTTCCGCGACCGCTTCTTCAACATTGCCGCGCACGGATTTATTGGGGTCGAGTTGCGGTTCTTGCGGCAAATAGCCGATGTTAATGCCTTTTAGGGGAATGGCTTCGCCTTCGATATCTTTGTCGATACCTGCCATAATCCTCAACAATGTTGATTTGCCCGAGCCGTTTAAGCCAAGTACGCCAATTTTTGCGCCTGGAAAAAAAGATAAGTAAATGTCTTTAAGAATATATTTCTTGGGCGGCACAATTTTGCCAACCCGGTTCATTGAAAATATATATTGAGCCATAGTTGAGGAATATTTGCTAAGTTAATTAGGATGTTAGAGTCTGGTCTCAACGTATCTTCATGATACGCTAATGATTCAGTAGTAGACTATATAGTAAACAAGGTAGCCATTGGAATTGGCCTTACACTATATGATACCTGTAGGACTTCCAGGTGCAACTTAATTGAACGGAAAACACACTTCCATCATAGCGACCACAACAGTATCGACCAAACTGTAGTAAACGAGAATTCGGTGAGATCCACGATGGCATTGGGTGTTACATCGAGCTACATCTGTTGCTACGCTTTGATGACGGCTAGTGAATAAACAGCCAAAAGCCTATCTTAAAGTGTATCGACCAAGACGCAGTATTGGCAGGAAACTATGATGCCTAACTTAATAATGAAACATAAGCCAACTCTAGGGATGCCAAGTTAACCCGATCAAAACCGACTACCTTAGAATCACTCAAGCAGACACAAAAGCAAAACTACCATCTAGTTAAGTTTTAACTGTCTCTATCACTTTGAGTTAACACAAAAAACTTCACTACCCGCAAAAACTCAAAAACCAGCAGATTTTTGAGGCTTATAACTTAATAGTTATGCAGGGGTGACGTTCTCAGCTTGCGGGCCTTTTTGACCTTGGGTGACTTCCATCATCACTCTTTGGCCTTCTTTTAAGGTTTTGCGGCCGGAGCCATTAATAGCACTATGGTGAACGAAAACATCTTTGCCGCCTTCCTGGGCAATAAATCCAAAGCCTTTTTCATCATTAAACCACTTAACGGTACCTACAACTTGATCTGCCATATCGAACTCATTTAGTAATAACGCCAATCTAAGTTGGCTTAACAAAATCCAGACCCCAATAGGGTCTGGTTTAACCTTTAACGCCGGGCAATGGTAGCACTAAAAAGATAAGTAGGGCAAAACATTTTGAGCAGCGTTAGCACGGATTGGACATCATCAATAGCCAAAGAAAACCTAGAAAAAATAACAATAAACTAAAAATGCCTGGATAGTGTCTTCAGATGATTGTTTGTAATTAAAAGATGATTACAACTCATTGATTATTATGTTGAACATTTATTTAACCTACTGCTAAAGCTTATTTCTGCTAATCGGCTTTAGGGCTGGATTAAACCGGTCAAAAATTTCGTGCATAAGCAGTGCGGCAAGAATTAAAGCTGTTCCGGTCAGCGTATCTTTGGTTAAGGGTTCATGGTTGACCACATGTCCCAACATCAACGCCATCACCGGAGTCATCAGCGAAATCAGCGCGACACGCGTGGCTGACAAATGCGTAAGTAGATAATAATAAAGCGAAAAACCAATCGTCGTAGCGATCATGCCTAAGTACGCAATGGCTGCTACATTGACTGTGGATAGTGTTTCAGGCCACTGACCATCAATCATTGCCCAAGTGATTAAATAAGCGGGTAGGGCGAGTCCCAAACCACCGGCCACTTGAGATAAGGCGGGTAACCCTGCGTTTATGCGTTTTATCCAGATCGCGCTGCCGGAGTGCAATAAGGTTGAAACAAATACTCCCGCAATACCCAATGCTGCGCTTTCTCCTAAACGTAATGCTGATCCGAACATGATGTATAAGCCGCCAATCCCAAGGCTATATGCGCAACATTTGCTGAATGATAAGTGCTGCTCCCTGAGCAAAAGGCTCGCCATTAATGCGGTCATCAGCGGTGCAAGGCCGAATATAACTGAAATCCAGCCAGACGGGATGAATTGTGCCGCCCAATAGACGGCGATCATTGAGCCATAGATTTGCAAAGCAACTGCCAGGTAGGTCAATTTGGCTTTACGATGCCATGCCAATGACCGCCGTAACACCGCCAGCGTACACACAATGCAAACCATACCAATCGCCATCCGGCTAGTGACGGCAAACAAAAAGCCAGGGCCTTCGCCGCTCCATTTGATAGCCAGTGGTGTCGTCGCCCAAAGTAAAATAACACTGATATAAGTCAAAGGGATACGCATCACGGCAAATAAACACTCCATCTCATGCCGCCCAAAGATGNNCGCATTATTCATTCCCGTTGTGTCGTACCCACAGCCCCATGTGCCGATTTGGATCCGATTGAAACTCATGCCAGGCATAGGCCTGGCCGATACTCTTTTTGATCTGTTCCCAGGCATTGGGCTGATTGGCATCTCGTGCGTTCCATACAATATATTCAACATTGTTCGCCAATAGCCAAGCTGTGGTGTCCGGCAATTGCCCCTCATAGAACTTAACAATTTGATCTTTTAAAATCCAGGCTTGGCTAACACTGCCATGCCAGGTTTGCAAATGCATCGGCCATCCCAATAGCGTGGGTTTTACGGCAAAGGCGGCATAAATGCCTGAATCCGTATATGAATTGCCATAGTTATTTTCCAGCACAATGCCAGGAGGCGCTTTTTCCAGAAAGCCGAACAGATCGCACACCACCGGGTCATTCGTATAGACGCTGTTCGCCGCCAATTTCCCGGCATCCGATTTGCCGGTGTAAATCCAGTACCGGGCAACATCGACGACATACCAGTTGATCAATAATAAGGCCAGGGTCACCACGCTTTGGATCCACCGCGAACGGCTCGCCAGAAGCAATGTCGCCAACGCCACCAGCCCACCCTCCCAAATCCAACTCCACCATTTCATCACCGTATTGGTGCGTTCATATTTGTCACCCGTTGGGTCATCGACATAAATACATTCGGAAACCAACAGTAACCCTAAGAACACAGCGGCAAACATCAACGCAATCCGCCGGGTTCCACTTGCGAAAAAACTCAAAATACCGAAGAGTAGTAAAGGCCAATGCAGTGCCAAAAAACCCACGATGGGAGTGTGATCCTGCGCTTGCACCCATTTGATCGGGGTGGGTAAGGCATTGCTGGCAAACCCGGTGAGGAAAGGGTAAAGCAACAAAAATCCCGCGCCTCCCCCTATCAGTAAGGCTTTCCAGGCGGGTGGATTACCGTCCAAGTAGCGCCAAACAATCCAACCCAGCACCAGCGCCCCTTGCAACGGAAACACCCAGGTATTGGTGGCGATCACTAATGGCACCGTAAAGGCCAGCAGCGCTTGCAATACAAATTGATACCGCCGATCTCCTGCCTCTTCAGGATTGGCCTGAACATGCTCCGTGCGGCACTCTTTTCCAGTCGCCCCATGCTTATCATCAGCTACGGACGCTCGAAGATGCCGTCCCTGTTCAAGCGCACCAATGCTTGCAATG
Source organism: Methylococcaceae bacterium (assembly GCA_003155565.1). Taxonomy (GTDB): domain Bacteria; phylum Pseudomonadota; class Gammaproteobacteria; order Methylococcales; family Methylomonadaceae; genus Methyloglobulus. Next base: position 4,035 of record PMDM01000019.1, read on the forward strand.
GCTATCATTAAAAGCAAAAAACCACCCAGCGGCGGATGGTAATCACCAACATAATATTGATAGCTAAATCCTTCCACGGGCAGTTCCCTCGGTTCCCAACCCGGTTTGGCCTGGCTGGGAAAAACCGACTTTCCAAATTCGGTATTCATGCGTTGATCAAGTTGCCCGATAAAACGCTGGCTTGCCCACATCGCATCATTGGCAAAATCTATCTTTTGTTGTGCGCTGGGCTGGGCTGGTGGTGCGAAAGATAAATGAGCAAAGGGGGTTGCGCCCGTACCTCCGGCCACAAAAGCTATCACGATCAGCCAACGCTTCCAGGTTTGTTTAAGAAAATCCCCCGTAAAATCCCACGCCAGGGTTATCGGCAAGGCCATTATTAGGGCAAAGGCAAGGTTGTAGGTGAGTCCTGGCCCGAGCCCCAAAATTCGGCCCATCAGAGCCGCCGCATAATGTTGAAATCCGTAATAAAAATCAAAGCGATTGGGTGGGAACCAGTTATCTAAAGGCGGCAATGTCTGGCCGGATAAGTAATTGCCAATAAAATAGAGATCGGTTACCCGCTCGGACGATGGATAAATATATGGAAAAGACCACTTCCATGCAAACCCGTAGGCAAACGCGATTAAAAAGACCAGTTCCGAACGCCAAAAAATCGGCGAACATCGGTTATGGCGCTCGCTATATAGCATGATGACAGCAGCGGCAGTGGTTATCGGCCACACCCAGGCAAGCTGACCAAAACCGATAAAATGCTCCATAAAAAAAACCACCGTGCAGAATAACAGCAAGCCTGCGGCACGGGCCAGGGCAAATGTCGGTAACCAACGGCTCATGAACAACGTCAAGCCGGCAAGATTAACCAGCAACAGTAAAACGGTGTAAAAATAATAGATAAGATTCATAGTGGATTGACCCGTTAACTATTTTTATCGGTGACTTGTAAACGACGCTCCCAAATACCGACGGCTTGTGCGCCATTCTGGTAAAAAGCACGCCAGTGGTAATCACGGCTAATTTGGGCCTGCAATTTTTCGCGAACATTGGGCATGCGTTGCTCATCCTCTAAAGTCCAAATAATTGTCTGGACAGGATACTTACCCAAAAAGCCCAAGGGATCTGCCAATTCAGCCTTATAGAAGGCGCGTATTTCATTGACTCGATTGGTGATATAAGCCGGATGCCCCCGCCATTGCTCCAAATGGTTAGGCCATCCTAAAACCAGCGGTTTATTGGCGAATAAGGATAATGCAGTCGAGGACGAATAGGCTCCCTGCTCGATGGACTCCAGCACAAACCCCTCTGGCGCGTTTTTTAAATACGTCAATAATTCGTGCAAGGTTGTATCCTGTTTAAGCCAACCATCACCAGCCATTTTCCCTAACTGTGGTTTGTCGATATAGCGCCAGTAACGGCCAATATCGACGGTATACACCAGCAGTGCGGCTAAACTCAATACCATTAATGATTTGGCAATACGTCCCCCCATCCCAATACAAACGCTTCCCAACCCAATTAAAGCCGTCGGCCAAAGCCACGACCACCATTTAAGCGTGGTATTAAAACGGGAGGGCTGCCCCCCCGGTGGGCCATCCACCACATAAACCAGTTCGGACAAACAGAAAATTGTCAAGAGTGTCAGGGCAAGCCAACCTGCCCATGCTGAATGCCGTGCGACTGTTAAACCAACTCCGAGCCATATCAATAAAGGCCAGTGCATGGCGAGAAAAAACCGTAGCGGCGAATGGTCGTTCCCAGAAACCCAGCCAATCGATGTGCCCAGGGAATGGGCTGCAAAATAGCCCAAAAATGGATAGATAAACGCGAAACCGACAACGCCGCCGATGATCAGCGCCGGCCAGTGTATGTCGGCCTTCCATTGCCGCAGTAATAACCAGCTTGCCAACAGCAGACATTGCAAGGGGAATACCCACGTATTGGTCACCAGGATCAGCGCTGGGGTCAGCCCCAGGGCAAAAAACGCCAAGGCATCTGCATACTTTGCACTGGGAAATTCAGCCACAGTAGTCTGGACGATTCCGGTGACCTTTCGCAGGCGCAAAAATGCGCTTAACGCCAGTGTCCACAGCGCAATCACAAAGCCACCCAAAGGAGGATGATAATCCCCTAACACGCTCAAATAGCCTATCGATTCCATGGGTAATTCACGATGTTCCGCAAATTCGGGTTTTTGCGGATCACCAGCTATTGCACGGCCTAGCGGAGTATTGACATGTTCATCGTAGGCACCGGCAAAGCGTGTGTTGGCCCAGATGCGCCTGACAACATTGTTGGTGTCAGTGACATCATCCTTAATCATAAACGGCATTAAAGGGCTCAGTCCGTTACCGCCTAGCATAAGGGCGACAAGCAAGAGTATCCTGAATGGGTAGCGATTGATAAAATAACCGCTGATTTCCCAGGCAAGGCTCACCAGCACTGCCATCAATACGGCCCAGGCCAGATTCATGGACAAACCGACTTCCAAATTAAAAAGCCGTGCCAATAGCGCCGCACCATAATGCTGAAAAGCATAATAGTAATCAAAAAAACCGCCTGCCAACCAACGGTCTGGTGCGGGCAAGGTCTGCCCGCCCATATAATTACTGATAAAATAAAGGTCAGTCAGATGTTCCGAGCCGCCATCAATATTTGGATAAGCAAACCGCCAGGCAAACCCATAAGCAAAGCCCAGCACAAACACCAGCTCACCTGCCCAGAATGGGCGGTCTTGACGAGTGCTAAGGCTCCATAAGGCCAATCCCGTGCTCAGCGGCCAAAGCCAGTTTAGCTTACCCAGCCCGTGCAGGTGTTCAAAACCAAACATCGCCAACGTAA
>PMDM01000342.1 GCA_003155565.1 Methylococcaceae bacterium
AATCTCTCGTAATCTAGTTACAATCTATCAAATAAAAACAATAAGAAAATTAATACAACCGCCTTACTCTTAAGGAAACCATAATATCCAAACTGGAAAAAGTTGTTAAAATTGCCGGTGCTACTAGGAGCAATTTTTAATCTTGGACTGGCATTAGAGCTTAAAAAATCTCATTGTTGAGACAAAAAATAGTATTACTTACCAGTCGTTGTGATTGTTGCAAATCGTTCTTAATTGAATGAAAAGGAACAGAAAAAAGAAAAATCTGGTTTATAAGTTTTGTTAGTGTTGATTTTAGCTAACCTTAAACCAATAACCTATGTAGTCAAAAAATAACTTGCTAAAACTACTTTAATGGAAAAAAACATGCCTTATTTGACTCAACTTCATGATAACCTCGATAAAGCTTCAGACCAGCATACAGCACTTACCTCAGTATTTGATGAATTCGCAAATTTTGTTAAAGATTGTATCCAAGCGCCGTCGATCGCTAACCATAGCATTACCGCTGCATTACACCTTGATCACGGGCTGTTCACTACGACATTCGCAGGTCGAACCGTATCTTTTGTATTTACTTCATCTCTCGAAAAAAGCGGAACTCTAATAGGAAACGTGAAGTGCTATATCAAGGAGAACTTTCCAGAACCCAGGCAAATTGAATTCGGCGGATTTACTTTCGACAAAGAAGGCTTTACGAATATCAACATACCAAACTCAAACGATACAATCCACATTGCAAATGACCTCGGCACGCTCCTTATGGCGCTCCACTTCATCCATGAGAGCCTTTCAATATGAAGCCTAAATAGAGCCTCGCATCATAATGTATATGGCCCCCTTTCATTTTGTAAGAATTTTATCGCTTCTGGAGGTGGAGGCCAGCAACATACGCATATCTGGCCTATGAGTAAGTCTGGTTTGTCCTGTCCGTAATAGGTTATTCCCGCTTTTTCACCTTATCATTTCAAGTAGCCTCGATTTCGTTGCACGTCATAGGGGCTACATACTGTGTCGCTACCGCGACGATTTATGTTAATTGTGTTCTCGCACCCGAAAGCGAAATATTTTGCAAAAATCATCCCTGGATTTTGCACTTCGAGCTGGTTAAAGCCATCCAAATTCGCTTCCGGCGAATTCGTCTTTGCTCAGCCAAAGAAAAGCATTCAAAAGAAAGCCCACCCGGATGCCACTTGCTTCCTGCGTGGCTTCCCCGTGCTTCTTACTGGACTGTTCCAAATAAAAAAGCCAATGTTCGGCGCGGCAAACTGGAGAAGGTATATCTTTGGCTGCATTAAATAAATTATGTCTAATTAATTCCAGATATTTGTTATCCATCGATGGGTAGCGTTTTTGAGTTTCAACCACTTTGTTTTCAAAAATAAAGTACAATGCACAGTTAACAAACTATTGCACGGCAGCTTTTCCTAAGCTGTTTGGCTAATATGGAAGGCACGGAAATAACAGGAACACATGAAACACTACAAAATTGCGGTTTTAGCGGGGGACGGTATTGGACCGGAAATTACTCAGGAAGCTATTAAGGTTCTCAAAGTCATTGAAGAGCGTAATGCCGTTTCATTTGAGTTGATGCCAGCGGCGTTTGGCGCTTGCGCTTATTTTGAGTTTGGCGATGCGTTTCCGCAAAGCACCATCGATATTTGCGATAAGGCCGATGCAATATTAAAAGGGCCTATCGGCTTAAGCCATGAGGAATCGAAAAACATCCCCATTGATAAGCAGCCAGAACGAGGAGCATTGTTGCCCCTGCGTCGACGTTATAACACCTATGCTAATTTCCGCCCGGTTTTCTTGCCTAAGGCGTTGGGGCATTTTTCACCGCTAAAACCTGAAATTATCGGCGAAGGCATAGACCTTATTATCGTGCGTGAATTGGTGGGCGGACTTTATTTTGGCAGTAAAGAGTCCGGCATCAACGAGCAGGGTTTGCGTTATGTCAAGGAAACCCTTGAGTATGACGAGTTGCAAATTCGCCGCATCATGCACCAGGCGTTTAAATTAGCCATGAAACGCCGCAAATTGCTGCACAACATCCATAAAAGTAATGTCCTGAAATCCAGCGTGTTGTGGAATGAGGTGATGGAAGAAGTTGCTAAGGAATATCCCGAGGTGAAAGTGGTGAATTTCTTGGTCGATGCTGCGGCGACGGCACTGTGTTTAAACCCGACCCAGTTTGATGTGATGGTCATGGAAAATATGTTCGGCGATATTCTCAGTGACCAGGGCGGCGGAATTCTGGGTTCCTTGGGCTTAATGCCTTCAGCTTGTTTGGGTGATGAAAAGTCTTATTATGAGCCTTCGCACGGTTCTGCACCGGACATTGCCGGAAAAAATATTGCCAATCCTTATTCTATGATCGGTTCGGTTGCCATGATGCTGGAGAACAGTTTTGACATGACCGAAGAAGCCAAAAATGTCTGGGCAGCCATGCAAGGCGTGTTTGCAGATGGCTATTCCACCGCAGACCTGTCCAAGCCGGGCAGCGGTGTCACGATGATAAGCACAGAGCAATTTGGCGATAAGGTGGTGGAAAAGCTGAGGGCGATGCCGAGGGTATAGTGGATTAAAGTCGTATCGGCATGGAGTGCGGAACGACGGAAAAATGCCTTGTATTCACCCTCATCCTAACATCTTCTCTCAAGGAAGAAGGGACTCAGCCGTTCTGCTTAACAAAATTGCTGAATAGGGTGAGCTTTAAAATTAGCTTAAGATTCTATCTAAAACGGAAGGTTTTTTGACAAGAATAGTCGTAATCGCTTGTATTTGAAGTTGCTAAACTCAAATCTATTGTTATAATGGCGGGTCTGAAAATATGTTAATTTCAGGCGCGTAGCTCAGTTGGTTAGAGCACCACCTTGACATGGTGGGGGTCGTTGGTTCGAGTCCAATCGCGCCTACCAGACATTAAAGCACTGCTCAAGCGGTGCTTTTTTTATTGTAGCANNCTGCCAGACGGTTCAAAGCGCGAATTCGATCAAGCCGTAACAGTGCTGGATGTAGCACATTCTATTGGTTCTGGATTGGCAAAGGCGACACTGGCTGGCAAACTTGGCGATAAAGTGGTCGATGCCAGCACCGTGATCG
>PMDM01000284.1 GCA_003155565.1 Methylococcaceae bacterium
TTATTAGGTGATGAACAAAGCGGGCAAATTCAGGAAATCGGCTTTACCTTATATACCGAATTGCTGGAACGTGCGGTTGCGGCGCTGAAATCAGGTAAAGCTACCGATCTGGAAGCGCCGATGGATAGAGGTCCGGAAGTTGACCTGCAAACAGCGGCGCTGATCCCTGCAGATTATCTGCCCGATATTCATGCCCGTCTGGTGCTGTATAAACGTATCGCCAATACCGAAACCCAGGAAGACTTGCGCGAATTGCAGATAGAGATGATAGACCGTTTCGGTCTGTTGCCGGAAGCTGTAAAAACCCTGTTCAGCGTCACGGAATTAAAGCAACAGGCAGAAAAGCTAGGCGTAAAGAAGATAGACGCGAATGACGGCGGTGGACGTATCGTCTTTACGGCAAACCCTACGCTTAATACCGAACAGTTGATTAAATTGATTCAAACCGAAGCGCAATGTTATAAATTTGACGGAGCTGATAAGTTAAGGTTTATTAAACCGTTTAGTGATACGGAACAAAAGCTTGAGTTTATCAGTGAGTTATTGGGAAAATTAACGCCGGAAACAGCCGCTTAACTCAAAGGAATCAAAGTCCGGTACTGGGTTGAGGTACGAAACCCAGCACAGCCGATGATAACTGGTTTACCAACCCAGCCTACGGACTATATTTTATTTAGTAAACAACTCGTTGGGAACAGGTGATTATGGTGTTAGAGAGCCACGAAGATTTTGGTAAAGAAGCGAACGAGAAAACGATTCGAGTGTTGTTGATTGATTTGGAAAATTGTCCGAGTCAAATTAAGTATTGTGCCTGAAGACCTCTTTGATCAGTTAATTAAAGAGTGTGCTATCGCCCTAAAAGAAGCTAATAAAATAACCTATAGTGAACAGAAAATAGCAAAACTTGCCAGAATTTAATAAGCTTTTATCTGTCATTCCTTCTCTCAACTACTCTTCAACGTAACCGACCGATTAAATACCAGTTTGCCGTTCACGCTGTCTTTTAAATCACGTCCGTACGGTGGTTAAATTGATGTAGTCGTACAGAGCGATATGCTGAACGAAGGGAAGCGTATCGTTCGCGGAAGGTGCGCCTAGTTCTTTCTTAGCACATCTATTGAAAACTGCCTTGCCATAAATCAATTGATCCAGGTTCTATTGATATCGTTCTCATTGCTCCCGTCTATTTTCCGCTTATTTTGGATTCAGGTTATAATAAGCCCTAAGTTTTAAATTTACGAACAACACTAAGTTACCCAAGAGGATCAACCCGAACAAAATATGACGCAAAAATTATATATTCAGACTAACGGCTGTCAGATGAATGAGTATGACTCTGACAAAATGCGTGATGTCCTGTATGCCTCGCATGGTTTTGAATTAATTGATGACCCCAAGCAAGCCGACGTGTTGTTGTTGAATACCTGCTCCATCAGGGAGAAGGCGCAGGAGAAAGTGTTTTCGGCATTGGGGAAGTGGCGCAAAATTAAGGCATTACGCCCTGATGTTATCATTGGTGTCGGCGGCTGTGTTGCTAGCCAGGAAGGCTCAGCCATCCAAAAGCGCGCGCCTTACGTGGATATTGTGTTTGGTCCACAGACCTTGCACCGTTTGCCGCAATTGCTGGACGAAGTCCGTAGTCAGAGCAAGCCCGTGGTCGATATTTCCTTCCCTGAAATTGAAAAATTTGATGCCTTGCCGGAACCCAGGGCAGAAGGCCCGAAAGCCTTTGTTTCGGTGATGGAAGGATGCAGCAAATATTGTACTTTTTGCGTGGTGCCTTATACTCGTGGCGAAGAAATAAGCCGCCCCCTGAATGATATAATTGCCGAGATTACTTCGCTAGCAAAACAAGGCGTTAGGGAAATCAATCTGTTAGGGCAGAATGTCAACGCCTATCGTGGTGAGATGGACGACGGCGAACTTGCCGATTTTGCTTTGTTGCTGCATTATGTCGCCGCAGTTAAAGGCATAGACCGAATTCGTTTTACCACCTCACATCCTGTTGAATTTACGGATAATTTAATCGAAACGTTTGCCGAAATCCCCCAATTGGTCGATCACTTGCATTTACCTGTGCAAAGCGGCAGCGATCATGTCCTTAAGATGATGAAGCGCGGACATACCCGTGCTGACTATATTGAAAAGATTCGTAAACTAAGACTAATTAGACCCAATATCAGTCTTTCTTCGGATTTCATCATCGGTTTCCCTGGTGAAACCGACCAGGAATTTGAAGAAACGATGGCTTTCATCGATGAAATCGGTTTTGATTTATCGTTCAGCTTTATTTACAGCCAAAGACCAGGCACACCTGCTGCTGATCTTCCCGATGACGTGCCTTTTGAAGTAAAAAAACACCGCTTGGAACGCTTTCAAAAGCGCATAAATGAAATGACAGCCGCCATATCGCAAAGTATGATCGGCACGGTGCAAACCGTTCTAGTCGAGGGTCAATCCAAAAAGAATCCTTTACAAATGCAGGGACGGACCGAAAATAACCGCGTCGTGAACTTTATCGGCCATCCAAGATTAGCCGGGCAATTTGTCGGCGTGCTGATCGCCGAAGCTTTACCCAATTCTTTACGAGGCCGCATGGTTGAAGCCTCGGTCAACAAGCAAACTGCTTATGCGTAATTCATGATATCCGAAGAAATTTCCCTAACTCCGGCAGATAATGCCAGACTGTCCAACTTTTGTGGACATTTAGATAACCACTTAAGACAGATTGAAACCCGCCTTCAAGTCGAAATTGCCAATCGCGGTAATCAGTTTAAGGTAACTGGCTTGGAAAACTCAGTCAAAGCAGCGTGTGCAGTTATGGAAAAATTGTTTGAAAGTGCTGAAAAAGAAGAGCTGACATCTGAACTTATCCATTTGGCGATGCAAGATGCTTCTATTGATGATTTATTGGATGGGCATGAGCCGTCCGAGCAGCAACCTGTCACCATTAAAACAAAATTTGGTTTGATTAAGGGCAGGGGAGCTAATCAGCAGGGTTACCTTAAAAAAATTGTCACACATGACATTAATTTTGGCGTAGGGCCTGCGGGGACAGGTAAAACTTTTTTGGCGGTCGCTTGTGCAATTGAAGCGTTACAGGCGGAAAAAGTCAGAAAAATCATCTTGGTACGACCAGCGGTTGAAGCTGGCGAAAAGCTGGGATTTTTACCGGGGGACATGGCTCAGAAAGTCGATCCTTACTTGCGGCCTCTGTATGATGCTTTATATGATATGTTAGGGCTGGAGCGGGTTGAGAAAATGATCGAAAGGGGTATTATTGAGGTCGCACCACTGGCCTTTATGCGCGGCAGGACGTTGAACGATGCGTTCATTATCCTGGATGAAGCGCAGAATACCAC
>PMDM01000055.1 GCA_003155565.1 Methylococcaceae bacterium
TACCGCGCGAGCGGTTTAGTCCGATGCCTATTTTCTGACTGTGCCCACCTTGGGCTTCATAGTGTTGCCTAAAATCATGGATAAATTCCATGACGACTATTTTTGCCCATCCCCTCGAAGCGGTTGCTAAAATTGGCTGAAGCTTATTGGTAATCAGAAAATTTATTGTTAGCCGGAAGTTTTTTAAACCAATACTGTCCAAGATTCAGCAGAGATTCATCATCAGTGCCAAACAAGCCAGAGGTAAAGCTTAAAAGCACCGCACCATAAGCTAATATAAGGCTCATGAAATTTCCAATTAAGTTTGTAAGCGTAGGAGTGATTTTAGTAGCCTACAGAATGATCATTTTCTATCATCTGCTGTCATTAAACGCCCAGCGAGAGCATGGTCAGAAAACGTTTCCAAGGCCTTACCTATTTTCTGACTGCGCCCACTTTGGGCTTCATGGTGTTGCCTAAAATCATGGATAAATTCCATCACGGTATGGTCAATCAGGTAACCGTCCGTGAAATCAAAAATAATCGTTTTCCCGGGCTTCAGCTCGGTAAGCATTTTTTTTAACGGCAAGAAGTTTGAAAAGAGTGCCGAACCAAACAACTTGATAACCAGCGTATCGTTATCTTGTTGTTGGATAGTAAAGTGAATTTTGAACAGATTATTAAGCCAAACACCCCGTACCAGATTAATAGCTAGCTTCACGATAATACCCAGGGCAACACCCGTCAATAAATCGACCGCTAACACGCCAATAATAGTGACAACAAACATTAAAAACTGTTCTTTGCCAACATCCATGACTCTGGCAAATACTTTGGGCGAAGCTAAACGATAACCGGTATAGACCAGTAAAGCCGCTAATGAAGCCAGCGGAATACTCTGGATCAGCCCCGGAAACAAGACTAAAAACAGCAACAATAATAAGCCATGAAAAAAATTAGCCCAGGATGTTTTGGCACCATTATTGACATTCTCTGAACTACGGACAATTTCAGCTATCATCGGCAAGCCGCCCATTAAACCCGCCACCATATTACCGATTCCGACGGCAGTTAAATCCCGGTCAAGATCAGAAGAGCGTCTATAAGGATCCAGTTTATCGACCGCTGTCGCGCTCAGTAAGGTTTCAAGACTGCCCACCAAACTGATGCTGACAACCGCTTCCCAAAAAGCTACGGTGAATAGTTTGGAAAAATCGGGGAAATAAAAGTCGGCCGAAAAATTATCGGAAATCGACACCAGGAACTTTGATCCGTTAGCAGCCGAAACGTGATCTAGTTCAAAATGCCAAGCGAACAACATCCCCACCAATACCACAATAATAGGTGCTGGTACTCTGCTTCCGATTAATGGCCAAATAACCAGTATCAACACGCCTAAAAAGCTGATGAGGAAAATTTCCGGCTTCATGTTAAGCACGCTATGCGGAATCTGTAGGATAGTCGAAAACAGGCTGCCGGATTCCGGCGTGACGCCCAGCATGACGTGGCTTTGGGTGGCGATGATAATAAGTCCAATCGCGGCCAGCATACCATGCACCACCGATGCAGGGAAAAAGGAACTCAATTGCCCTAACTTAAATTTCCCCATTGACACCTAAATAATGCCAGCCACCACAATCGCCGCCAATGTGTAACGGTATCCGGCCATGGCATCGCCTTCGCCCAACGCTTGCACCGCCGCCAATATGACGACAATCAACCCGGCAGCCGGACCATTGATAGTCAGGTATGAGCCGCTAATGCGCGAAACCAGTAGCCCCCCGATAATAGCGGAAATAATGCCTGCCGACGGTGGAAATCCGGACGCTATCGAAACACCCAGGCATAATGGCAAGGCAATCAGAAAAACCAAAAATCCTGACTGCAAATCACCGCGCCAGTTTTCTTTTAGGCCAGCTAGACCGGTTTGGGGGAGTGTTGCCAAAGAAGGCTTATTCATACAAATCCTCGTTGATTTAAGCATTGTCGTGGATGCTTTACTTTGCAGCTACGCAATGTCAGCGGAATGTCAGCGGCTGTAAAATCTTCTGGTTGTAATGCACGAATCTCAATTTTCATCGGTTTCTCCGGCCAAAGCCCTCTGACCAATTAAATCAGCATGCTGATCAATATATTCCCGGATCAAACGACGTACGACCTGTGACGATGTCAAATCCTGGGCGGCGCAAATTTGCTCGAACAACCGTTTTTTATCCGGATCGATCAACAATGTTAAACGGGCAGTATTGGTTTCCATAAGGAATTATGTCAATTAATTAAAAACTATATATTAACATATAATGTTACTATAATTAACATCATATAAAATAAAATGGGCCCGCTAAAAGTGAATACAATGGTCGATAATCTGGCTTATTAAATTTAGGTTGAAAATTTTCCTATCTCTAAGTTATAGTGGCCTGCATATATAATCCCTAAAACCTGCAAACATCCTTATTTACAGCAGATTTCATCCAATCGGGCGACTTTTTCCTGTGGGTGGAAACTGACGATGTTCAGCCACAAAAAATCAATACGGCCCATCCACAGCATTTACCCGATTTCGATGACTTTCAACGCACTGAATATTTCGCTCTGTCAGAGAAAGAACATGCCATCGTATTCCAGCGTAATGGCCTTCGCTCACAGCTCTATTGCTTTACAGATTTGTTACTTTAAGGCGAAGCAAGCCTTTTTACGGTTCTCACTGCAAGGTATCTCCCAAAAAGACATCACTTGCGTGATGCAGCGATATTTCCCCGGAAGGACTGTGGCGCAGCAACCATTGCAAATGACTGAATATTACTTGTAACGTAACGTGAATGCCACGTTTCACCCAACACCCAAGCCTAACTCAACGCTACAGCGGAGCTTTGCGCTATCTGTTTTGCCGTTTGTAAGGATATCGCTTTTAATCTCCCTTCAATACAATAAATCTCATGCAGCAGTTGGAAAGTATTTCAAGATATAAAATCGAGAAAATATTAGGTCGGGGCGCTGTAGGTACGGTTTATAAGGCTTATGATCCAGTTATTAATCAAACCGTAGCCATCAAGGTTATCCATAAGCAATTATTAGAGCAGGACGATTCCGGCGAACAACTCAAACGCTTTAGAAACGAAGTGCTGGCAGGTCGCCGCTTAAAACATTCAAATATTGTTTCTATCTATGAATATGGTGAAGAACGGGATATTGCTTTCATCATCATGGAGTTCATTGAAGGACGGCAACTAAAAGATTTTTTGGATGAAAAGTTTAAGTTTGATTTAGATACCACGCATAAAATTATGCAACAACTGCTCGCCGCGTTGGGCTATGCACATAAACAAGGTGTCGTGCATCGGGACATTAAACCCGCCAATATTATGGTTATGCCAAATTGGCAAATTCAAGTTGCCGATTTTGGCATAGCCAAAATTGAAAGTTCGTCTATAACGCAGACCGGCATGATTATGGGCACGCCAAATTATATGTCTCCTGAACAATGTTTAGGTGAACGTATTGACCACCGCGCCGATATTTTTTCTGCCGGAGTAGTCTTTTATCACTTATTGACCGGGAAACGGCCTTTTGAAGCAGAAACCATGATGGGGACGCTTCAGCAGGTGTTGCAACTTATCCCTATCAACCCATCCAAATTAAGTCAACATATTTCCCCTTCATTGGATAGGATCATTGGGCAGGCATTGGCAAAACGCCCGGATGACCGTTTTCAATCTGCAAATGAGTTTTCTGAAGCATTAACACTGGCGATGGATGCGGCGCATTCTCCGCCCTTGGAGACAGCCGATGATGCAACCGTGATAATGCCAAGTGCGCTGGAGACTGTACGGATAACTGCCAATAATGCAGCCGCTACCGTTGATAAGACTACCAATACAAAAGCCACGAAAAAACCTGAATTAGCCAAAACCAACAGTAAGCCATCAAAAAATAAGTGGATTGGCCTTATTAGCATCGGATTAATGGCTTTTATTGGCATCGGATTTTACATAGTACATATACGTAGCAAAGAGAAATTGTTAGATAATCTTTTAACAAAGTACCAATGCGCTTTTCTTGTTAAGGATACTAATAGTGATGGCAATATATCGTTACGAGGTTATTTACAAGAACCTGATTTACAGAACTTACAGAATGATTTAACACAACGTTTTGGAAAACAAAAAATTGATTATCATGCTGTGCAAGCGTGGAATAGCGCATTCTGCAATGTGATAGATGTGTTGTCTCCACTCAAGACAACAAATGATAAAAATGATATGGGGTTAAAAGTAAATTCAGGAAAAGACGATAATCGCTATGTCACGAAAGAGCGTTTGAAAATGAATGTAATCATGCCAAATTATAGAAGTTACCTCTACGTGGACTACTTTCAGCTTGATGGTCATGTATTTCATATGTTTCCTAGAAAACAGGAGCAAGCGATTATTAATGAGGCAAATACAAAGATTTTAATTGGTCAATCTGAACCATTTGAGGTTTACGAGCCTTACGGTGTAGAAATGGTCACTGTAATTGCTAGTTCAGTCCCGTTATTTAAAACACTACGGAATGAGGATGAACTAACTGAATCCTACCTAACTGATTTAAAAGGGGCAATCCAGTCTGAAAATGTAATGGCGACAGCACAGTATTTGACTATTGAAACTTCACCGCAATAACTTATCTGTGAAACCAGTGTGTAGTTGAGCAACCGTGTAATGGTTTATTTAACCATATCAACGCTGGATGTTTAGCTGAGTTTAAATTTGGTTTTGTCGGACTTGGGCTAACTACAGCTGACTATAATATTCGTATATTTCATATAGAGTTAGAGTAACATATTGGTTTCAAAAAGATTGTTTTTCTTAAAAAACTTGGAAATTAATGTCTAACGAAGAAACACGCATTTATCAACCATCGAAAATTCCAGTAGGGACGCTATTGCTGGGGACTTATGAAATAGAGCAATTTCTCAATAGCGGTGGTATGGCGTGGACTTATTTGGCACTGCATAAGGATTTAGATACAAAACATGTCATTAAGGTAATCAAGCCAGGATTTGAGGTTGAAGGAATCGATGTCCTTGAGCTGTTTAAGCGCGAAGCGCAAACTTTACGCAGTATTCGTCACGATGCCGTCGTAAGTTATGATGGGTTTCAGCGGGATGAAAAGTACGGTCTTTGCATGGTAATGGAGTACGTAGAAGGCCCGTCGTTGAAACAATTACTGCAAGAACGTTCACTTACTGTCGATGAAGTGTGGCGGTTTCGTAACCGGCTTGCCGATGGCTTGGCGGCAGTCCATGC
>PMDM01000067.1 GCA_003155565.1 Methylococcaceae bacterium
TAAGCAACCTTTTTGAGTTTTTCATCATTCGCCGCCCGAAATCCGGGATGCCAGTCTCGAAATGTTTGTTCCAATTCGCCGTTGAGGGGGTACGACAACGATTCCTTCATTTTCGGGCCATAAGGTTGCAATGATATAATTTTAGACTCAAGAGACCATCACCAGCTTCGTTCTGGATCGTCCACAGAAAAAATATCCGCTTCTATAAAACAATGACGCATGTCAGCTGTGTGTTCGGCTTCAGCCATTATTTCATCGTAAATAATACTGTCGAGCTCTTCATCTGAGGTATAGGGGATCGAAAGAATATATCGACAGCTATGCTTATCCAATTTTTCCATAGCAAACTGGCTAAGAATGAACTGTTCAATTTCATTCCGTACCTTGCCTTTTCCGCGCACAAACTTACTATTGTTTTCAATCTGCAAACATAATTCGACTTTCATCACTTTAGTGATATTTGTGTTCGCGCTATCCTCTGACTGTTGTATTTTCTGCGGTGCCTCTGCTAATTTGTCCTCTGACTGCGTATATTTGTAATAGGTGTTGCGAGAAATACCCAGGATATCGCAAATTTCCTTAACGCTCCGACCTGGATCTTTCTTTAATGCCAGCGCTGCTTTACGTTTTTTTTCATCCACCCCTTTTGGCCTGCCGCCTTTTCTGCCGCGTGCCCGTGCAGACGAAAGCCCTGCGTGGGTTCTCTCGCGGATGATGTCCCGCTCAAACTCGGCCAACGAAGCGAAAATATGAAAAATAAGCTTACCACCGGAAGTGGTAGTATCGATATTTTCTTGCAAGCTTTTGAATCCGACCTCTCTGGCAATAAGATCACGTACCGTCTCCACCAAGTGTGGAAGGGAGCGTCCCAACCGATCAAGTTTCCAAACAACCAGCGTGTCTCCTGGTCGGCAACATTGAAGCGCTTCAATTAATCCTGGTCGTTGCGCTTTGGCACCACTGGCAGTATCGGTAAAAATGCGGCCACACTTTGCTGCTAAGAGTGCATCTTGCTGAAGATCAAGATTTTGGTCGGCAGTTGAAACCCTGGCATAGCCAACGAACATAAAAGCGGCTCCTTTTCAACAGGCAGTTTGTACCATGAAACTCAACTCATATAAAAATATTGGTACGTTGATTTAGTATATGGGTTTTATGGTATAAAATTGATTATTAAATCGGCTTAATTTTGGCGTTTTACGCGTTTAAGTCACTGTACCATAAAAACGGTCGTTTTTATGGTACAGGTTGTCAGCCTATTTATCTAATCACTTTCGCGTTCAATAAGGTTCTTTATCCTTGCCAACGATTCAAGAAACCGCATACCCGCGACTAAAAAGTCATGTTTCAGTTCGTGATTTGGCCGTCATTTATACGCCTAATGTGGATGAGTTAGCCTTGGCTAAACAAGTAACCCGTGGGGCGGTTGCCCAGTTGGGATTCCTGGTACTTTTGAAGATTTTTCAACGCCTAGGATATTTTGTTCCAATCAGCCAAGTACCATCGGCTATCATTGAACATATCGCCAGCGTGGCTCAGATTCAACCCGCTATCACTGAGCTGGCCGGCTATGATTCGTCCGGAACGCGCAAGCGCCATTTACAAATCATACGCCAGACACTCCATATCAATTGCTATGATAAGGATGCCCGCCATATTCTAATGCTGGCCATGAGCCAAGCGGCCAGGACAAAAGAAGAGTTGGCTGATCTGATCAATGTCGGCATTGAAGAATTAGTGCGTAAGAAATATGAGCTTCCCGCCTTTGACACGTTGGTACGCGGAGCTCGCCATGCACGCACCATTCTTTATCGGCAGTTCTATCAACAAGCGGATGCCAAGCTGAGCACCGAAGAAAAGAAACGCATCGAAACGCTGTTTATAGCTGAACCAGAATCGCGTTTTACACCCTGGAATACGCTCAAGCAGGAACCCGATAGTCCAACCCTGACGAACCTCAAAGTTTGGTTAGATCGAAAAGCCTGGTTGGCCCAGTATCACATCGAGCAACAAGTTCTTGCCGATATTCCTGATGTAAAAATCCAGCACTTCGCGGCGGAAGCCAGAACTTTGGATGCCGCCAGAATGTTGGAAATCGAACCTAAAAAACGCTTAACTCTGGCGGTTTCGTTGCTGAAAGTGCAGTCGTATCGAGTCCTGGACGATTTAGCAGAAATGTTCATCAAGCGCATGTCGACCATCCATCAGAAAGGCAAAGANNCACGCAACCAGCAGCGTGCCGACGAGTTGGTACAAACCTTACGCGATATGGTCATTGCCTACCGCACCGAAGGAACCGCCCAGGATAAGATCACAGCGATTGATGCCTTATTGGCAGACCAAGGTGATGTTATTCTCCAACGCTGCGAGGATCATATAGCTCATGCAGGCGACAACTACTTTGTATTTCTGTGGCGCTTCTACAAGAGTCATCGCTCAACGCTTTTTCGCCTACTCAGGTGTATCACGGTGCAGACCACTACCCAGGACACAACATTCGTGGCGGCGCTGCATTTTCTGCTGGAGAATGAACACAAGACCGGTGAATGGCTGACAACACCAAAATCCCCCTGTCTTGATCTCTCTTGGATGCCGGAAGCCTGGTGGCGTTTGGTTACAGAATTGCAAAATCATGATGAAGCACCAAAACGTTTGTACCGTCGCTATTTCGAACTATGCGTTTTTTCGCAGCTGATGATGGAGCTAAAGTCCGGTGATTTGTGTATCCTTGGAAGCAATCATTACGCCGACTATCGAGACCAGCTCATCTCCTGGGAGGAGTATCACCGCGATATCGCCGCCTATGGTGAAATGGTCGGGTTGCCCACCGAAGGCGCTGCTTTCGTAGCGCACATGCAAGCGCGATTAGCTGAAGTTGCTCAAAAAACTGACCAGGCTTTCCCCGACAATACGGATTTGCGTATTGAGAAGGGCGAACCTATTTTGCGCCGACCCACAAAAGCAACGACGCCCGCTGGATTACGTAATTTCGAACAACTTGTTGCCGACCGGTTGGAACCCACGCATTTATTGGATGTGTTACGTGACACTGAACACTGGTTGAACTGGACGCGATTTTTTGGCCCCATTTCCGGCCACGACAGCAAGCTCGACAATCCCGTTTCGCGTTACCTGACCACTACATTCTGCTATGGTTGCCACCTTGGGCCGGCACAAGCAGCGCGTTCACTGGGTAACGTCGACAGACGGCAACTTTCCTGGATTCATTGGCGGCATATAACAGAGGGAAGCCTTGAAAAAGCGATTCGGGAAATTATCAATGCCTATCACCGTTTCGACCTGCCCAAACACTGGGGGACTGGCAAAAATGCCTCCGTCGATGGCACCATGTGGGATCTGTATGAGCAGAATCTATTATCCGAGTACCACATTCGCTATGGCGGATACGGTGGAATTGGCTATTATCACGTCTCCGACACCTATATAGCGTTGTTCTCAAACTTCATTCCCTGTGGGGTCTGGGAAGCGGTCTACCTGCTTGATGGGTTGCTCAAAAACTTTTCCGACATCCAACCCGATACGATTCATGGCGATACCCAGGCGCAAAGTACACCGGTTTTTGCCCTGGCGTCACTTCTGGGGATTTCCTTGATGCCCAGAATCCGTAATTGGAAAGATTTAAAAATGTATCGTCCTGACAAAAACAGCACTTACAAGCATATCGATACGCTGTTTTCGGATACCATTGACTGGAAACTGATCCAGACTCATTTGCCGGATATGTTACGGGTAATTCTTTCTATTAAGGCTGGCAGGATTACTGCGTCAACATTGTTGCGAAAATTGGGAACCTACAGCAAAAAGAATAGGCTATATCAGGCGTTTCGTGAGCTTGGGCGCGTTATCCGAACCGAATTTTTGTTGAAATACATCAGTGACTCTGAATTGCGTGTACTTATCCAGGCAGCGACTAACAAAAGCGAGGCATTCAATGGATTTTCGCAGTGGCTAGCTTTCGGAGGTGATGGCACAATATCGACAAATGACCGGGATGAGCAGCGCAAAATCATTAAGTACAACCATCTCGTGGCTAACTGCCTAATTTTCCACAATGTATTCTCTATCAGTCGAGTATTGCAAGATTTACAGCGTGAAAACTATCCGCTGGAACCTTGGCACATAGCCGCACTGAGCCCATATTTGACTTGGCATATCAATCGTTTTGGTCGGTACGATTTGGATATGGAAAAACAGCCACCAGAATTGCTCTATGACCTATGGACACATGAGAGTCAAATCCTTATGGCCCAAAAATGAAGGAA
>PMDM01000259.1 GCA_003155565.1 Methylococcaceae bacterium
TTCTGTTATAGATGAAAAACGTCTGGTTCTGAATGGATCTGCCGACCCAACTACAGTCGGTGACCTCGATGCCTCCTTTGGTGGTGTTGTTTTAAAAGGTTTCCGTGACCACTTCTGGCTTTATGACTACGCTAATAATGCCTGGAATACCAGTGACAACATCAATTTGTCCTGTGAAACCGGACTTTTTATCGATAACAGAAAAGCTATCGACGAACAGAAAGTCCGCGTTGGTAACCGCACCAAAGGCGGCAAAGTTTATCTTGGTTCCGGCGAACACGATTCCTGGCGGTTAGGAACTAACGACGAAGGGGACTTCGTCGTCGAATATCGCCGACTCGATGGTCAATGGATTGAGAAAAAGAAATTTACCCTTAATGCAACAGATAAAGGCAATGGACTTGAAGAATCTGATAACCCATACCTAGAACGAAGCGGTGAGTCCGCAAAAATCCCTACTATTTTTAATACCGCATCAAATCTGGGAAAAATGTCTTGGCCGCTTTACGAGCCACAGGCTGGCCAAAATACACTGCACGTTAAGCTGTTCCTTAACACCGATGACGCATTCGCCCTGGGTCGTATCATGAAACGTACAGTAAACTTTAATGGCGTAATCCCGGGCCCCATGTTAAAAGTCAAAGCAGGACAAACGATTGAAATCGATTTTTACAATGAACTAGACGATCTCGGCGAGATAGAACCATGGAACGATGGGATGATGCAGCGGCATGAGATGACCCACATGCATTTAGACGATCGTACTTATGCTTTTGACGGAACCATCGACGACAATTCAACGCAGGAACAGAAAGACGCAAATGAATTAGCGCTTCGTGAGGGAACGACTTGGATGCAGCATATTATGGCTCGTGGTTTGACCAATTTGCACACGCACGGCTTCCATGTGCGTCCCGATGGTTTTGGCGACAATGTGATGCGCTCGGTGAAGCCTGGCAGTAAGCTGCGTTACCGTTACAAGCTACCTGCCAATCATTTCGGTGGCTTGCAATGGTTTCACCCTCACGGGCATGGCGGCTCCACGAATCTTATCGGGCGGGGTGCGATTGGGACAATTCTGATCGAAGGCCCTTATCAGGAACGTTTAATCAATAATAACGTAGAGCGAGAGTTTTTGATCTTGCAACGGATTCAATGGGGCGACAATCTAAATGGTCAAGATGAGTTGAATTGGGTTGACTATGTTTCCAGTTTACCGTTGGATATGTATAACCCAGATGCGGATTCAGACCCAGCAGCCGATGGTCAAAAAACATCGCCTGTTGAAGTAAAAGACCTGAGTCCATACTACAAAGACAACCTTGATCCAAAATGCATCTGCAGTTGTGCTGCCCTAGGCGGCACTCTCCATATTCATGGAACGTCCTCGATGGCTACGCCCAGTTGTGAGGCCGTTGATGTTCGCTGGGTGCCATCGGTCAATGGCCAGAAAAAACCGGTCTTCAGTGCCAAGATAGGCGAACTTAAAATTTTTACGATGCTCAACGGTACTGGGCTTACGTTTTACCGCATTTCGGTAAAAGACCATGATCTGGTTATTGTCGGTCGGGATGGCATACCGCAAGTCCCATCGGCAGAAATGGATGACAACGCTATTGACCCCGATTTTGTCCGCTTTCCCGCTGGTCAACGGTTGAATTATGTGATCTGTAACTCCGGGCAACGGTTTGAGTTCTTTATTGTCCCAAAAGACATCACAAAAATTAAGGAAGATGATTATCCGATTTATATGCTTCCGATTTCTGAAACCGAGCTTTACTCCGAAGGTTTAGATGCTCCGGTTCAGGTTGCAACGCTTCGTTACAAAGGAACATTGGATGAAACAGCCCCAAACCATGTTACCAAGCTAGTTTCGCTGCTACCTAACGTGGCTCTGGATGACCAAAATCACGATGATCCAGAAAAGGCGACTTTTCCGATAGACAGAACCAACTGGAAATATATCGAAACTTTCGAAAAACTTACTGAATTATTACCGATAACCACGGCTACGGTAACAGGGGCACAATTGACCATTGACGGCCTAAGAGCAACAATCGTAATGCCAGCAAAGATTGCGCTCACGAACCTATCACGGTTTAAGCTAACAGACCTGTCAATGGCCGTACTGGATCATGATGGTGTGCCTAAAGCACTTGTTTCAAAGCTTGGTAAATTGAAAGATAAAGAGTTTGAAACGAAAGAAATTTTTTCGGGGAGACTCAGCGATATCCTTAGCCCAGACGAGATGAGTGCATACCAAGGGCGCATTGTGAACAGCGCCATCATGCCTGAAGTCAATCCACACCACCTTGAGGTGGGCGCAAGAATTGGCATCGGCAATATGGATTACGTAATCGATTCACTTGATGAAAATGTTGCTACGTTCCACATTATGATCCCTGAAGGCAAAACGGGTTCTTTGCCGAATCCCGGTATCGTCGATTTCAACTATGACCTTTACAAAACGTCAACAGTTAACAATGCAGATACCGGGAACGAAGACTTGACGATCTACGAAATACTGACGGATCACTTTTACTATCGTGGAATCGAACTTGACGATACCACGCTGAAAAACCTGAAGACGTACATCGTGCGTCGTCGAATCATGTCTTTCGCAATCCATAAACGAGGACTCGCCGGTTCGGGGTCGGATTCTACTTTCATGAACGGCAGCGCTTTCAACGATTTTAACCGGACAGTCGGGTATCTCGGCACTAATGAAGAAATCATCATCGAGAACCGTTCCGACGTATTGCACCTGTTCCATATCCATATAAACTATTATCAGGTCATGGGTTATCGGGATGGCGTGTTTGGCGATAACGCATTGGACAATCCATTGGGTAAAAAGTCCGATTATACTTACGAAACTGAAATTAAGGTTCCGTTCGAGGGTTTCGAGGACACGACCTCAATTCCAGTTGGCAAGATAGAAAACCCTTTGGTAACGGATGAAGCGAATGAAGGAGCTCGTGGTCAGGTTCGCGTACGTATTACCCATGAAGATTATACCGGGCTCTTCTTGATGCATTGCCACTTGCTTGACGACCAGGATATGGGAATGATGCAGGAAGTTGAGGTGGTGGCTCCCGGGTATGTTCAGGCTCCATTTTCACTTCACTTACATACATCAGGGTAAACGCTTTCTGGGGGAGAAGGAGCTTCCCCTTTTCAACACATAAGCGATATGATTTGAAGTGTATAGGTTTAGTAGAGTCGAAAGCGCCAAGCAAAGTTATACCAATCCCAATAAGTTCTCTTGTTACGCCTTCTTCAGAGGGAGAAGGACAGGATGAGGGGATTCAAATAACAACTTATTGGATTGGTATTACATCAGCATAAGCAGGGGCAAGCGCACTTGCCGGAATTTGTTTCTGAACGTCCGCTTTCAGAAAAACTATAGTTCGACTATGATCGTCGGTTCGGGGCCGCAGTGCGATGCTCGACTAAAAAATTTTTTGCTTTTTTGCAACGGCTGGGTTGAAGAAATTTTTATTATTTTTCAAAGTGGCCACTTGGTTTAGAGGATAAGTCAGCGATTCAATCAATTGGACATAACCTTGCTGTTGAGGCAAAGATCAACGTTTTCGTTTGTTTTGTGATTTGTGGGCCCCCCATAAAAATCACCAACTTCAAGACTAGCCCCAACAATTAACCCAACGACAGAACTTCCTTCTCGATTCTGCGAGATGCGACCAGTCTAAAATCAATAGGCATAAAAACTGGCTATCCTGTTGGGGATGCTGTCGGTTTTAAAATTGGGTGGAGGCTTAGATAACGGTGACGTTTTCAGCTTGCAGACCTTTTGGGCCTTGCGTTACGCTGAACTGTACCTTTTGGCCTTCATTCAGGGATTTATAGCCGCCAGTGTTATTAATTTGTTGAAAGTGAACGAAACATCGGGGTCTGATGCTGCTCTATAAAGCCGAAGCCTTTATCAGAATTAAACCATTTAACAGTGCCAGTCGTGATTGTAGGCATATTGAATCCTATAAGTATTAAGTAAAAAGCCTGTAAGGTCAGTAACGCGAGGAAATTTAGAAATTCTTAATGCAACAAGGACGAACATCACTAAAAGAGACATCGAATAGGTCAATAGAGGATAAGGCAGATTTACAAGCAGTTTCAATAATAAGCATCTATTTATTAAAAGCAATTTCTATAATTTTTCAAAGAGGCCACCAAATAATACTAAAAAATTCGCTATTTAAGAGCTTCGATTCGTCAAAAACTTGATCAATGCAGTTGATGAAGACCTAGCCGACGCAGTTTTGGTGCCAGTATTGCCGTCACCGCTACCACAACCAACGTCATTGCTCCACCGAAAACGACTGACGGTACCAGCCCCATCAGGTGTGCTGCCATACCTGACTCAAAAGCACCCAGCTCATTCGACGATCCTATAAAGATGCCGTTGATGGCAGCAACCCGTCCACGCATGGTATCTGGTGTCGCAAGTTGTATGATAGTCGAACGCATGACAACCGACACGCCATCGCAAACACCAGAGAGCATCAACAGTAGCCCGGCAACCCAGAAATTAGTCGATAGGGCAAAAACAATCATGCAACAACCGAATCCTGCCACCGTTCCCAGCAGCCAGCGCCCAGCATGCAGGTTGATCGGATACCGGGTGAGGAATAACCCTGTCATTACAGCACCGATTGCCGGGGCGGCACGAAGGATACCAAGTCCTTCAGGGCCGTAATGATAGATGTCGTGAATGAATGCAGGCAGCATGGAAATTGCACCCCCGAACAGCACGGCAAACATATCCAGTGATTGTGCTCCGCAGACGATCTGGTTGCTGAACACGAAGCGCAGCCCTTCGGCGATGCTGGTAAAGATAGGCGCACTTACCGCCGGAGGCGGTTCTTTGACCCGTAGTGACAGCAGTGCCAGGGCAGCACAAAGGCAGAGGCCGGCTGCAACACAATAAGCAGATGACTTGCCTGACCATCCGACCAGAATGCCGCCTAATGCTGGCCTAATCACAAGTCCGAACTGAAACACGGAACTACCAATTCCAGAGGCTCTCGCATATTGGTTACGGGGCAAAATCAGGGCAAACAAGGCGCTATAGGAGGGGCTGATAAAGGCTCTTGCCACTCCAGTGATGGCGATAGAGCCATAGATCCACAATGAAGGATTGCCGGCTATCCAGCCCGCACCTACAGCAGCTAGGGTTAGCGCGTTTAACAATAGCATCAGGCAGGCAAAAACCCCGAACAGGCGGCGGGAATAATGATCTACCGCATAACCTGCAAACAGTGCGCAGCAGAAGTAGGGAATGACCTCGGCCAATCCGACCAAACCCAGTGCAAGGGGCTCATGCGTCAATTCGTAAATGTGCCAGCCTACCACCGTGGCTATTATTTGGTAGGCCAGAACGATTAGAATGCGAAAAGTTAGCAGATTGAGAAAAGCGTAATTTGGTTGACCAAAAATTTGCATGAACGATTGAGGGCTAAAGGCGAACGATCTACACCGTAGAGCAGCAGAATTAGAATAGTTGTTAAGTGTACTGATTATTTTCAAATTATGGAAAAAGCGATCATTTTAATTGCTTATAACAACCTACAGCGATTTTGGGTATCTGATCAATGAGTTTGATAGCGTTTGAAATTGATCAGGCATAAAGTCCTGCTCGTTGATAGCTGCCAAAACGCCTGACCTGGGGTCAAGTTCATTTTTAGTGGAAATGTGAAATTTGAAAAAACAGCTTGTTTTACAAAGAAGAAGACATTCAGATTTATTTCATGAATTTGCTTGAGACCGGCGTAGACCGTGTAAAAATGTTGGGTATATTTTCTAAGTGGATATTTATAAGAAAGTTTTTCAAGAAAAACTGCACAGATGGAGTAACTATTAAGAAAAATACTCAAAAAATGGTTTCAGTGGGATTATTTTTCGGCGATCCTTTTTATTTCTGAGCTTTTACACATATATGGACTCCTCGGTTATTGCAAGATAAATTATCCCTAAATTAATGCTTCAAACAGAGATCAAG
>PMDM01000133.1 GCA_003155565.1 Methylococcaceae bacterium
CCGCCTGCCGGTAACGCCAACTTTGCTTGGTTGCAGCATTTTGCCTATCACCTCGCACCAACTGCCCAAGCGGGCGTAGTGTTGTCCAAAGGGCGCTTACCTCCAAAACCAGCGGTGAAGGCGATATCCGCAAAGCCCTGATTGAAGACGGCAACCTGATCGACTGCATCGTTAACCTGCCAGCCAAACTGTTTTTGAATACCCAAATTCCTGCCGCCTTATGGTTTATGAGCCGTAACCGCAACAACGGCAAATTCCGTAACCGCAGTGGTGAAATATTATTTATCGATGCCCGCAACCTGGGGCATCTGATCAACCGCCGTACCCGCGAACTGTCCCCGGACGACATCAGACAAATCGCCGATACTTACCATAACTGGCGGAATCCTGATGGTACTTACGAGGATATCAAAGGCTTTTGTTGTTCTGCATCCATCGAACGGGTTAAAGAACTGGATTATGTATTAACTCCAGGCCGCTACGTCGGCTTGCCGGATGAAGAAAATGACTTTGATTTTAAGGAGCGCTTTACCGCGCTGAAAGCGGAATTTGAGGCGCAGTTAATTGAGGAAGCCGAGCTTAATAAGACGATTGCTGAGAATTTGGCAAAGGTAAAGCTATGACACAACCCAACCCCAACCCGCCAAGCACAGCAACCATCGACACCCTGTATCAAGACATCAGGCAACTGATTGAGGCAGCCAAAACCCATGTGGCCACCCGAGTAAACCAGGCATTGGTGCTGACTTACTGGCAAATCGGCAAATCGGCAAATCCATTAAAACCGAACTGCTGCAAGATGCACGATCCGAGTATGGGCTAGCGACGCTTAAACAGTTGGCGCAACAGTTACAACAGGAATATGGGGCGGGCTTTAGCTATTCCAGCTTAACCCGGATGATCAAATTTTACAGCTGCCTACCTGAACAGACAATTGTTGCGACAGTGTCGCAACAATTAAGCTGGTCGCACTTTGTCGAACCAATCAAGATTGGGGACGAACTTAAGCGCGGGTTTTACATCCATAGGATTGAGTCATGACCAAGTGACCAGGAAAGAAAATGCTATCAGCACAATATTTACCTGCTTTATTAACAATAATTCGTGCTTTTTATGAAAATGCTTCAAAATAAAAATTTCATGACTTGAAAATCGATAGGACTAAATTATGTTACAAACCATAGAAGTAAAAATTGATGAAAATGGTCATATTCAGCCCGTTGAGCCGTTGGTTCGTTTACCTGTGGGGCGTGCATTATTAACCCTGCTAGATAATGATGCCCCTAATCGACCCGAAACACCCAAAACAGAAAAACCTTTTGATGATTTATTCGGCATATTAAAGGCATCACACAGTGTTTCGCTTGAAGATATGGAAATAGCTATTTCAGAACAAGGACTGGAGCGTTTTAATGATTGCGTTCAATAGCAAAACAAATCACCTAAAATCAAAGGAGTTAGATATGACAAATCAAGAAGCTTGTCTTAAAAAAATTAATCAGGAATTAAATCAGACACCAGCCGAATATTTGCCTGCCCTTTTAACCATTATTCATGCGTTTCGTGAAAGTGTTAGTACTGAGAATACCCTGAAAGGTTTTGAAATTAGCTGGCAAGAAATGCTGCGCGGTGATATGCAGCCCATTGATACCTTATGGGATGATATAGAGCAATGAGCGTCACTGTTTATTACACGCCTTATTTTAAGCGGGTTATCCGTAATTTGGCGAAAAAATACCCTCATTTACAGAGGGATATAAAACCTGTCATTCAACAATTACAAGATGGTGAGTTATTAGGCGATTTAATACAGCATATCGGTTATAGCGTTTATAAAGTACGAGTTAAAAACTCGGACAATAACAAAGGCAAAAGCGCGGGTTATCGAATGATTTATTATGTGAAACAGCAGGATAGCATTGCTTTATTGACCCTGTATTCTAAATCAGAACAAGCAGATATTAGCGCACAAGACATTCAGGCGATTATTGAAAAATGGCATCAGGAATAAAGCAAGGATTGGTATGAGTGAGTGGTGGACGTGTGATCTTACCCCTCAAAGAAGTTTTGCAAGCCAAGCTGCATAAAGCCCTGCTTGAAGCCAAAGCGCGGCTGGAATTTCAGCGTGAAGGAGGCAGCAATGAGTGAGGCATTGAATAACGCCATTGCTGAGGGTTTGGCGAGGGTTGGGTTGTGATGGATTGGCAAGAAACAGAATATGGAAGTGTACCATTAACATGGCAAATTTTGAGTATTGGTGAACTTTCAAAAGTGGTAACTGATGGCGCTCATTTCTCGCCAAGGCCACAGGCTTTTGGGAAATATATGTGTTCTGTAAAGGAGATGTCCTATAACAAATTCATTTTTACAAATTGCAAACTGATTTCACTTGAAGATTTTGAAAAACTTGCCGCTCAAGGTTGCCAACCAAGAAATGGGGATATCCTCATATCCAAAGACGGTGCAAATTGTCTTGATCTTATTTTTGTTTTTAATCAGCAAGAAGAGTTAGTTTTACTATCTTCAATAGCAATTGTAAGGTTATTACCAACTTGTGATCCTTATTACGTACGCTATTTTTTATCGTCACCTGCTTGCCAATATACGATGCGAAACAATTTTGTTTCAGGTTCAGCAATACCTAGAGTAGTCCTCAAGGATTTTAAGAAAGTTTCAGTTTTAATTCCTCCACTCCCCGAACAAAAATCCATCGCCGCCGTCCTTAGTAGTCTGGACGATAAAATCGACCTGCTGCACCGCCAAAACCAAACCCTCGAAGCCATGGCAGAGACGCTGTTCCGGCAGTGGTTTGTGGTCGAGGCGCAGGAGGATTGGGAGGAAAAGCCGTTAAGCCAAATTGCGAATTTCCTAAATGGTTTAGCTTGCCAAAAATATCCGCCAAAAAATGAAATTGATAAATTACCTGTTCTAAAAATCAAGGAGTTAAGCAACGGAATATCTGAGTTATCGGAATGGGCATCAACCGAGGTTAAGCCGGAGTATATCGTTGAAACAGGCGATGTTATTTTTTCATGGTCAGCATCTTTGATAGTTCAATCACGCCTTAATGAAGGCGGTATAAAGTGGACCCCAAAATCCGGACA
>PMDM01000401.1 GCA_003155565.1 Methylococcaceae bacterium
CTATCGGCGGCGCGGTATCGCATGAGTTTCATGTCTTGGCGGAATCTGGCGAAGATGCCATCGCTTTTTCCGATGGCAGCGATTATGCCGCCAACATCGAAAAGGCCGAAGCTGTTGCGCTAAACTCAACAACTACTTCAAATTTAGAAGAATTAAAATCAATTCCCACACCTGGGCAGCATACTATTGAAGATGTAAGCAATTTCTTTAATGTTGAAGCAAAAAACATAGTAAAAACATTAATTGTTTTAAGTGAAGAAAAAGGATGGGTGGCCTTACTACTCCGAGGAGACCACACTGCCAACGAAACTAAATTAAGCAAATTAGGAATCGTTACACCTCTATTTTTCGCAAATGAAATAGAATTAAGGGACATTTCAATAGGTGGTCAAGGTAATTTTGCTTATGGAGAAATGTATGCTTTCCAGCAACCAACACTAACTCAACAACAAGTTCAAACAGATATTAAGAGAAATATTCGTAAAGATGAATTTGATAAACTTGCAGGATCACTCGGGCCTAGGAATTTAAGCATTCCTATTATTGCTGATAGGACCGTAGTGGGAATGAAAAATTTTATCTGCGGTGNNCAACGAAGATGGAAAGCATTTCACCGGAGTCAATTGGGAGCGTGACCTGCCCTTCCCTGCACAAATTGAAGATATCCGCACAGTAGTTGAAGGCGACATCAGCCCGGATGGCAAAGGCAATATCCATATAGCACGGGGAATTGAAGTCGGTCATATTTTCCAACTCGGCACAAAATACAGCGCAGCCATGAAGGCTGGCGTTATCAACGAAGAAGGTAAAAACCAGACGATGATTATGGGTTNNCGCCTCAAGCATTGAGCAAAACCATGATGCAAGGGGCATCATCTGGCCTGCCAGCCTCGCACCTTTTCAGGTTGCACTGTGCCCTATGAACATGCACAAATCAGAGCGCCTGAAAACCGCCGCTGAAAAGCTATATCAGGATTTGTTAAAAGCAGGTATCGAAGTATTGTTCGATGACCGTAAAGTACGTGCAGGATTTATGTTTTCCGATATGGAACTGATAGGGATTCCGCATTGCATCATCATCAGCGATAAGGGCTTGGATACGGGTTTTGTTGAATATAAAGCTAGAACCGTAGAACAGAACGAAGATATTCCGTTTGACGGTATTATGGGCTTTTTGCAAACCAAACTTGCTCAAAACGCAGATTAGTTTGTTTTTGTAGCATTTTAAACTGAGTACAAGCCAATAGATCAGCAACTGAGCTATTGGCCTGACTAGATTCCCTTATGCTTTACTGCGGTTTGGGCTGGGTTTTAATCGAAACATCCGCATTTGCTTGCAAGCTAGCCAGCATCGCGTTAAATTCCGACTGACCAAATGCCTTGGCGAGATTTTTCTTGGCAAGCTCCATCTGCTTCTTGTCTTCATCGCTCATAATACCGGCCGCTACCTTTTTCAGGCTAACAACCACTTGTTCACCTGTGGACAATCCAACAACAAAAGTAGTTGCTTTACCGGCGGCAACAGGCTTCGCAGCTTTAAAAATCGCATCATTAAGCTGCTCAGGCAAGGTGTTCTTGCTACGCGTCAAGCCAGTTGCCTCTTTCACGGCCAACTTAAGGTCGGCGGCTACTTTCTGGATAGTCTCACCTGCTTGTACGCGCAGTTTGATTTTATTTGCCTTCTCTATCGCTTGCTGTCTAGCCTTATCGCTAGATAGCGCAGCAATCACGTCCTGTTTAACGTTGCTTAGTTCGCGTACTGCGGCTGGTTTGCGTTCAAGTAGCCGTAACACAACTAAACGATCCGTCCCTAACTCTATCGGTACACTATTATTGCCTTGCAGCACTTCGTCAGAAAATGCCGCATCACGAATTTTTTGCTCAGTCGCGACACCTTCACCTTTGTGTTTGGCAAATAACCCTGTTTTCTTGATGCCAAGAGCAAGGGCTTCCGACACGGTTTGCAAATTGTCGGGATTCTCGTAACTCATTTCTGTCAATTTTTCACCAGCCTCGTAAAAGGCATTTTCTGCCTGCGCTTTTTGGTAGGCTTTGGTGGCTTCGCCTTTAACAGTATCAAAAGACTTAACTTCGCTAGGTACTAACTCGGTCACTTTGATCAAATGATAGCCGAATGAGGACTTGACTGGTTTGGACACTTCGCCAGCTTTTAATGCGCTTGCCGCCTCTTCAAACGATTTTTCCATGCTGCCCACGATGAACAAACCCAAATCGCCGCCTTTTTTGGCCGTGAGTTTGTCATCGGATACTTCCGCAGCTAATGCAGAAAAATCTTTACCCTTCAAATCTTGTTGCGCTTTTACGGCTTTTGCCAGCGCCGTTTTATCATCGGTTTTTGCATTGACGGCAAACAGGATATGGCTGATTTTTCGACGTTCCGGTGTGCTGTATTGCTCTTTTTGTTCTTCATAATAGGCGCGGAGCTTATCGTCAGTCACATCGATCTTTTTGGCAATCTCTTCCAGCGACAATTCTACGTATTCTACAGAAACCTGTTCGGGCAGCTTGTACTCAGCTTGATGCTGCTGGTAATAACTGGCAATCTCTTGGTCACTGGGTTGCAGAGTTGCTTTTTCCACCGCGACGGTTACGTAATCGGCATCGCGTTGTTGGTTTTGAATCTTGAAGAAGTTATCAATAGCGTATTGCGTCGCAAAACTGCTGTCGATGATACTACGCTGGAATTGCTCCATAATCAGGGCGCTTTTAATCTTGTTCACAAATTCAGCCGATGACATCCTTTGTGAAGTCAGCAACGATTTATAGCGCTTGTCATCAAATTTGCCATCGGTTTGGAAATACGGCAAGGTTTCGATGAAAGCACGAGTGCTGGAATCCGTTGCGACTAGCCCTGCTGTATGTGCGTGCTGCAATAAAACTTCATCTTTGATTAATTTATCCAACGCTTGCTGCTTCAAAAGCTGCTCATCAACCGTCATGCCCTGAAAATTCTGGGCATATTGCTCGTAGGCTTTGTTGACGTCGCGCTGATAAAAATCCTTATCGCCCACGGATGCAACCGGCGCTTCCTTGCCCGTATCCACGTAATTTTGAATACCCCATAATGCGAAAGGCACACATATCACTACCAAGATTATCCAAGCGAATGCACCTTGCGCTTTTTCTCTAATTGTTGTCAGCATAAGTTCAATTCCAAAAAAGCCACATAACCTAAAACCCTGTAAAAAAAAAGCCCCGAACCTGTCGGTACGGGGCTTGCGATTTGGCGGAGTGGACGGGGCTCGAACCCGCGACCACCGGCGTGACAGGCCGGTATTCTAACC
>PMDM01000177.1 GCA_003155565.1 Methylococcaceae bacterium
CCTTCGGCTACGCTCAGGAGAGCCTTGTCGAACCATGATCGGAATCAACTTATTTAGATTTCCCTTTATTTATTCACACCAGAGAACCGCCCACGTTGGCGGTTATTTACGTTATGGCAAAAGAAGATTATTACAAACTACTGGGTGTTGAGCGCAACGCCAGCGATGCGGAGATCAAAAAAAGCTACCGCAGCATGGCGATGAAGTTCCATCCTGATAGGAACAAGGACAATCCCGAAACAGCGGAAGTCAAATTCAAACAAATAAAAGAAGCGTACGAAGTGCTCTCGGATGCCCAAAAACGCTCGGCTTATGACCAGTTCGGCCATGCTGGTGTTGATGGTTCTGGCGGACGGGCGGGGGGCTTCACCAGTGAAAGCTTCAGCGACGTTTTCGGGGATGTATTTGGTGATATTTTTGGCGGTGGTGGCGGTAGGCAGCGTGGCGCACAACGGGGTTCGGATCTCCGGTATAACCTGGAGTTGACGCTTGAAGAAGCCGTAGCCGGAACGGAATCAAAACTTCGCGTACCTGTCCTGGTGGCTTGTAAAGAATGCGATAGTACCGGTGCTAAAAAAGGCTCTAGCCCAGTCATTTGCTCCACCTGCCATGGGCATGGTCAGGTACGGATGCAGCAAGGCTTTTTTTCTGTGCAGCAAACCTGCCCAACTTGTCGTGGTTCTGGTAAGCAGATCAAAGACCCGTGCGGCGTATGCCGTGGGGATGGACGTGTACAAGAAACCAAAACCCTGTCAGCAAAAATACCTGCGGGTGTCGATACCGGGGATCGTATCCGTTTGGCGGGTGAAGGCGAAGCGGGTGAACGTGGTGCTCCAGCAGGTGACTTATACGTACAGATTCACGTAAAAGACCATGCGATTTTCACTCGTGATGGGGCAAATCTCTATTGCGATGTACCCATCAGCTTTCCTACAGCTTGTTTGGGCGATGAAATTTCTGTTCCTACCCTCAATGGAAAAGTTTTGTTAAAAATCCCACAGGAAACACAAACTGGTAAATCATTCAGATTGCGTGGCAAGGGTGTTAAGCCGGTCAGGGGTGGAGCGGTTGGTGACTTGATCTGCAAAGTAAATATAGAAACCCCCGTGCATTTGACCAAGGAGCAAAAAGCCTTAATTGAGCAACTCAACGCCTCGTTGACAGGCGGCGGCAAACAACACAGCCCACAGGAACATTCCTGGACGGATGGGGTAAAAAGTTTTTTCGATAAACTGACAGGATAAACCATGATGCGAGTTGCCATAAGCGGTGCGTCTGGGCGCATGGGCATGACGTTAATACAAGCAATCACCCAATCACCAGCCGTTACGCTAACGGGTGCTATTGACCGTGCAGGCAGCCCGGTTATGGGCAAAGATGCCGGGGAATTAATGGGTGCAGATTCTAGCGGGATTAAGATTGCTGATAACTTGGCAACCGTCATCAACGAATTTGATGTGTTAATTGATTTCACCCGGCCTGATGTATCCATGGACTACGTAGAATTCTGTCGGCAAGCCAGAAAAAAACTGGTTATTGGTACCACAGGGTTCAGCGATGCCCAAAAAGCCAAAATAGCCGAAGCGGCAAAAGATACGGCGATAGTGATGGCGCCCAATATGAGCGTCGGCGTTAACTTGTCGCTCAAATTGCTGGAAATGACCGCGAAAGTCATGGGCGACTACACCGACATAGAAATCATCGAAGCCCATCATCGCCACAAAGTTGACGCACCCTCCGGCACTGCGTTAAGGATGGGTGAGGTTATAGCCAAGACTTTAAATCGGGATTTGAAGGATTGTGCCGTTTACGGCAGGGAAGGCATTACCGGGGAACGTGACCGTTTTACCATTGGTTTTTCAACAATACGCGCTGGAGATATTGTGGGGGAGCATACCGTCATGTTTGCCGATGAAGGTGAACGTATTGAAATTACCCATAAAGCCTCCAGCCGCATGACGTTTGCGAATGGGGCGGTCAGGGCAGCGGTTTGGTTGGAGGGTAAATCGAAAGGTTTGTATGATATGCAGGATGTGTTGGGGTTATCGTAAGAATTGATTAATGGCAATTTGTGTATGGGCAGAGCAAAGCAAGATCTATCACACCCATGCTAAAAAACCAACATGATAAAACGGAATATCCTTTCAGCCGACCCAATCTTCTGAAAACAGCGCCATCTTTTTGATGGGTTTCGCTTTGCTCGACCCATCTTACGGGTTATTTTTTTTAAACATTGAGAACCCCCTGGGGTGAAATTTAGAGCAATAGTTTTTGAACAGAAACACATAAGATCGGAATTCGGATCTTTTACACGACCACGAAATACGTGGATGATCAACTAAGTTTATACGTGTTATTCCAATTAGCATTAAAAACAGTAATAATATAGCCGTGATAAATTATGGGGAAAATCATGGCAAGAACGGTTGGCGGAAAAGACCAGTTGGAGATGGCGCGTGAGGCGATACGCAAAGCCAAGACGGCTGATGAGTTGCGTGCGGCGCAGGCGGTGTTGCTGTCCTTGGAATTGGGTTTGAGCATAGCGCAGACAGCCATGGCGATAGGACGCTCGGTTGGCGTGACTTGCACTATGCGGACGCGCTATTCCAAGGTTGCCCGTAAGGAGATGGAACCTCCCATCAGCAAAAAGCAATTGCGCAACCGGGCGTGCCTACCCCTGGAGCAAGAAGGTGTCATGCTCGATGAACTACTGGGGCAAGCGATGCAAGGCGGCGTGGTGATCGTGCCGCCGCTGCAGGAGAAATTCGTTGAAAATTTGGCAAGCCGGTAGCGCTATCGACGGTCTATCGCATGTTGGCGCGTCATGGTTGGCGAAAATTAGCCCCCGATACCGAACACCCCCAGGGTGATGCCGGGGTGCGCGAAGACTGGAAAAAAACTCCCCAATACGCTGGCAGAAACGCTAGCCCTCTGGAAAAACGAGCGCCCGTTGCGCCTGATGTTTCAGGATGAGGTGCGCGCTTCGGACGCATCAGCGATACGCGCTATTGTTGGTGCCGCCGCCCTTTTCGTCCAAGGGTCAAGTCGATGGTCACGCAGCAGTATAGCTATGCCTATGGCGCAGTCAGCCCGATGGATGGGCATTTCGATAGCCTAGCCTCATGCTTCCCCATGTTAATGCCGAGTGTATGCAAGTCTTTCTGAATGAGGTGGCGCAGCGCTATCCAAACGACAATATAGTCAGGCCCCTCGATGGGGCTGGGTCGCACAAAAGCAACGCCCTTGTACTACCAGAAAATCTGAAGCTGCATGTTCTGCCGCCCTATTCGCCTGAGCTAAATCCAGTAGAACATCTCTGGGATGAGCTTCGGGAAAAGCACTTCCACAATCGCGTCTTCGATAGCATTGATGCTCTCGAAAATCAGTTGGTTGATGCGCCGCGAGTCATGGAACAGGATACTGAGCGCGTCGCTAGCATCACGCGCTGGCCGTGGATAATTAATTCTATTTCTAATGCAAATTAGAATTACGGGTCTTGAATTAGAGATCAATGCACGCCCCTAAGTACCACTCTCCCTCTTGGTCGATCTATACCTGCAGACGATGCAATGACATTAGGTACAGGCTTATCAGTGCGTGCGTCAATGATTTCCCATACGCCTGTGATCCAGAAGTTATCATCATTGAGACGGAGATCGGCTGGTTTTGTCAGAGGAACGATTTCTAGCGATGTCCAAAACATGTCTTCAAGGATAGGCGACCGTAACAGTGCAAGCCGTACGTCATCGGAAATGACGTACCATTCGGGCGTCCCCGCGCTCTTTTTACTGAAACAACGGCGAAGCCATGAAAGCATCATTCTACGACCGTACGACGGGTCAATCGTAGGGCGTGGTTAGCCGCGTAGGCTCACTGTGACTAAACAACCACTGATGTTCATGCGCGGCGTAACCCGCCACATGTGGTGTGTCCGTGGTGGCGGATTAATTCAAAAGGCGGGTTACGGCGCGGGGAAGTATCGGAGTTATTATAAGGTCAAGGGTTGACGCGCCTAACCCGCCCTACGTTGTTATGTTTTTTCTTCACGGTTTCCGGTCTGGCCTTAATAGGCTGGCTGTACATCTTAAGTCGATCGGAATACTGGTGCATTTGTGAGCTTCCCTGCATGTACTCTATTTGGCCCTGTTGATCCTGTATTTGTTGTATCTGTCGCTGTTGATCCTGTAACAGCGAGATGGCGGATTACGACGCGCGGAAAATATTTACTTAATTGAAAGTTAAGTGGTTTTGCGCGTCTAATCCGCCCTTGTATGTTTTTTCTTCACGGCTTCCGGTCTGACCTTAATAGGCTGGCTATACATCTTAAGTCGGTCGGAATACTGATGCATGATTGAATTTCGTTGCATGAATTCAAATTGGCTCTGCTGATCTTGTATCTGTTCTATCTGTCGTTGTTGATCCTGTAAAAGTAGTTGCCGCCGATATTGATCTTGTGACTGTAGTTGTTGCTGGGTTTGTATGTGCTGTATCTGGACTTGCTGCCAAAAATTGTCTTGAAACCCGCCTGGAGGGTAATTTACTCGAGGCGCTGCAAAAGCAGAAAGGCTTATAAAAAACAATAATAGTCTTAACATAATCAATCCTGATTGTTGTTGTTAAAGAATATCATTTTTGAAAATGATAAAGCGTAGGGTTTATGACAAAAAAACATCATTAAAGCTATATTACTTAGTTCCGTATCGTGTTAGAAAGGTTCATTTGAACGACCGTACGGCAATGGTATGGACTCCT
>PMDM01000476.1 GCA_003155565.1 Methylococcaceae bacterium
GTTCAAATTAATCAGAATACGCAGGAACTCGACAATTACGTCCTACTCTCCTCGGAAGCCATCAATCTCGACGAAGCCAACCGCGCCAAACTGCAAGGCATCATCAACAGCGAACCGTTGGCGTTGATCGAATATTGGGCAGTAGACCCTGATTATGATGGACAGTTGTCGCTCAGTCTGGCAAGATTATCGCGGCAATACCGAAAATGACGGCGACCCGCTGCGGGTCGTTACGCAAGCCCAACTTACCGTGCCAGCCAAATCAGGCATCCGCAAAATCTGTGTGCGGGTGGTTGATGTGTTCGGGTTTGAGGCGGAAGTGGTGGCAACTTTAGCAGCAATTGATGAAGGCTGATTTTGCCTACGTTAAACTTAGACAATCACGCCGCAATCAGTGGGCGAACAGCATTGAGACTGTCTTTCAATTCGGTTTGGGCGATTTTAAGGTCATAACTGGTCTGCAAATTCAGCCAGTACTGGGGTGTTTGCCCCAACGCACGGGCAAGACGCAACGCCAGTTCCGCAGTGACCGGACGGTCGCCTTTAAGCAAATGCGATACCCGCATCGGCGAAATGCCCAACGCATCGGCAAATGCCGCCTGGGTCAAACCGAGTTCGTCAAGGGTTTCGCGCAAAAACTCGCCCGGATGAATGGGCGGCAAGCCATTGTTAGTCATAATTTTTCCTCAGTGGTAATCAACGATTTCAACATCAAACGCATCGCCGTCGGTAAAGCGAAAACACAATCGCCATTGCTCGTTGATGCGAATGCTCCAGTAGCCCTGCCGATTGCCGCCCAGACTTTCCAAGCGGTTAGACGGCGACAAGCGCAAGTCTTCTATGCGAACGGCTGCATCCAATTGTGTAGCCGCATTGCCGCACGGCGCAAAATATCGGATGGCAAACGTCGGGATTTGCCAGTGGCAAAAAAGCGTTCGGTTTCGGTATCAGCAAAGTTACGTATCACGGGCATCAATGTAAACATTTTGTTTATATTTGTCAATTAACCAGTAAGGAAACCGCATGTCTCAATTGGAATTAGCCAAAGGCCTCACCACCAAAACCCAACAACTGTGTATCGGCCTGGAAAGTGGCGTTGCCGATCTGTTCGATCTGGTGACACCAACAACAGCAGAATTGCTGCACTGGTGGTTTGGCGAGGAAGCGTGTGCCACACGTCGGCTGAATTTCCATTCAGGGCAAAAGCAAGCTATTTTGAATGCGATTGTCGCGCATGAAGTGTTGAATGCGCCAGACTTAAAAAATTTGTATCAAGCGGTGGCGAAAGACGCTTTATTGGCGGGAAATCGGCTAGCGGAAGTTTCGCAAAGCAAGCATAATCATCCCAAATATTGCCTAAAAATGGCAACCGGAACGGGCAAAACCTGGGTGTTGCAAGCCTTGATGATCTGGCANNTGGAAGGTGTGCGCGATTTCGCCAGTTCCGATATTGCACAATACGTTGAGTTGTTCATCCCGGAAAACCAGCGCGATACGGTTTTTGCGTTTGTACGCGGCAATGTTTGCAATAAAAACGAAATCGGCCTGAAAACGACAGGCAACGGCATGATTGCCATTGCCAATTGGCATCTTTTGCAAGAAGCGGGTGAGGAAGAGACCGACGAGACTGAATTGGAAATGCCGGGGGCAGAAATTGATCCGCAAGCGGTCATCAATGCCCTGTTACCGCTGATGCCAGGTAAGTCGGCAGGGAATAGCCTGGATGTGCTGGATCGGCGTTTTGCGCGTGGCAATGTGTTGGATTATTTGGCTGATTTACCTGAGTTAATGGTGTTTAACGATGAGGCGCACCATATCCATGACTTCAAGAGCGAAGGCGAAACGACCGAAGTGGAATGGCAAAAAAAGCCTGACACGAATTGCGACAAGCAAAGGCCGCCGCTTTGTGCAGGTAGATTTTTCTGCCACACCTTATAACGATGTGGGTTCTGGCAAGAATAAGCATAAAGTTTATTTTCCGCATATTATTGTCGATTTTGACCTGAAAACCGCGATGAAAGCCGGATTGGTGAAGTCGCTGGTGTTGGACAGGCGCAAGGAAATCGGCGCGTTGCCGCTAGAATTCAAGGCTGAACGTGACGAGGATGGCAATCCGGTTTTGAGCGAAGGTCAACGGGTGATGCTACGTGCTGGCCTGCAAAAGCTAAGGAAGTTGGAGGTCGATTTTGCCCGTATCGACCCTAGCCGTCATCCAAAAATGCTGGTGGTCTGCGAAGACACTACCGTATCGCCGTTGGTGGTGGATTTTTTCCGTGATGAAGGTTTAGCGGAAGACGAGGTTATGGCTATTGATTCCGGCAGAAAGGCGGAACTGGGCGAAAAAGATTGGGCA
Source organism: Methylococcaceae bacterium (assembly GCA_003155565.1). Classification (GTDB taxonomy): domain Bacteria; phylum Pseudomonadota; class Gammaproteobacteria; order Methylococcales; family Methylomonadaceae; genus Methyloglobulus. The sequence goes on from PMDM01000476.1 coordinate 2,354, forward strand.
GTAGTGCGCGAACGCTTGTTTGATGTTGACCGACACGCTGCGCCGCGAGTCATCGTCAGCGTGTTGATGCTGCGGGAGGGCTTTGATGTCAACAATATTTGCGTGATCGTGCCGTTGCGTTCCAGCCAAGCGCAGATTTTGCTGGAGCAAACCATCGGGCGTGGCTTGCGGCTGATGTGGCGCGATGCCGAGTATGCCGACAGCAAACGCGAAAACCGAGAGCGCATTGCCGATGGCAAAGAGCCGAACAGCTTGATAGATATTCTGTCGATAGTCGAGCATCCGGCGTTCCAGTCGTTTTACGATGAGTTGATGCGGGAAGGTTTGGTAGGTGTTACCAGCGAGGACAGTGACGATACCAGCAGTGTCGGCGATCTGGTTTCGGTCAGCTTGCGCGAAGGTTACGAAGAGTTTGATTTTGCCATTCCGTTTATNNGCGGGGTATAACGATTTTCTATCGCGGTTGACGCGGCGTATTGCCCAGGCACTCAGCCAACCGCTGCCGAAAGGCAACAAGATTGCCACACATCTCGCTAATCCTTATCTTCAAGTCAATACCGCTGAATTGGCCGGATGGCTGGAAAGTTATATCCGCCAGCGGCTGTTCAACATGCCCTTTGACCCTTTACTTGATGAAAACTGGCGTTTGCTGTTATTACAACCAATTGTCGATCACATCATCAAAGTGGTGGCATTGGCGTTGATTGAAGTGGAACACAAGCCGCAGATCGGTGAAAGCGAAGTGCGTTACCGTTTGCTGTCGGATGTGGGCAAACTGCCGATGCGGGAAAGCAATTCGCTTCTGGTCAATAAGTGCATTTATCCTCGCCTGCCTTATCCTGCCCGTAATGGCGGCTTGGAGAAAGCCTTTATCGAATGGGCGGATAAAGACAGCAGTGTGAAGGCTTTCTGCAAAATCAGCGAAACCCGCCACGATTTTGTCAGGCTGCGGTATGTGAAGGAGGATGGGTTACCCGCTTTTTACTCGCCGGATTTTCTATTGTGTACCGAAAAGGCGGTTTATTTGATGGAAACCAAGGCGCAAGGTCAAGTTTCATCACCGAATGTGCAAAGAAAGCTGAAAGCGGCGGCGGCTTGGTGCGAGCGGATCAACCTGTTGCCAGAGGAAGAACGGTCAAATTTGGCGTGGCATTATGTGTTGCTGGGCGAAAGCGTGTTTTTTGAATGGCGGGATAAAGGCGCGTTGTTGTCTGCATTATGTGATTTCGCCCGGATAAGAAGCCGGGTAATACCTGATATGCAAATCCAGTTAGAGGCTGACTAAACATCTGTCCATACAACGCACTGTGGTTAAGTAATGTTATTCAGCTTTATTTGACAAATAAACACAATAATTATCAATTACTAATCGTATTACCCGCCAAATCGGCAACCGCTGCATTAGCAACCCCAAACACCTGGATATTGTGTTTAATAACCTTGGCATAATTTTCGTGTAGATGTCCGTGAAAAATATGTTTTACGCCCATTGCTGAGGCAAGCTCACCGATAACTGGAAATCCATGTTTATGGGAGCCTGGCGCTTCATGAGTCACCAGAATGTCGGCTTTTAGTTCCCCTAATGCTTGGAATTCATCATGCCAGATTGCACATTGATATTTTAACGGCATGTCATCGCCATGTTTTATATGCACCCGCTGGGCATCAAGATATTGCTGCTTGTTTGCCCATTTGGGTGCTTGCGGTGGATACCATACCCGACCCAGAAAAATACCGCCTAAGCCAGCAATGCGTATGCCTGCAACAGTAGTGACTTTTAAGTGCAGGCCTTTGTCTGCCAGCGCGGAATGGAATAAATTGTGGTGTTTGTCGGGTGTTTCGAAATCGTGATTACCGGCAATCCACCAGACTTCAGTTAAGCCAATAATCTCTTGAAGGGAGTTCTCCAGCGGTGTATCCAGATCATAATCGCCCAACAACACAACTGCTTCTGGCTTGTGCTGGTGTACCGCTGCTATTAGCGGCTTAAAATTTCCATGCGGATCGCCCGCAAATAAAATTTTTTTTGATAAGTCCACAGGATTCTTTAATTGCTTACGCGACGATTTCTATTGTGATATGAGGTATCTATATTAGTACCACAGACAATTAATTTAGGCTACATGCCCCATCATCTTGAAGATCAGCACGAATGGACTCCGTGCTGTTAACCTTAACTAATTGCGCTGATGGCCAGTATTGCGCGGGATAAATATCTCGGATAACAACCCTTAATTAAGCTAAGCAAATGTTACCACAACAAAATTTGATAGGATTCCTGTATTTTTGTAAGGATTTTAGGTTAAAATAGGCGGTTTTCAAAACTTGACTGGGCAGGATTTTGATTTGTCGCCCACAGCCAAGGTTAGAACCCTTAAGAGACGCTATCCAAGCGGGGTCTCCAAAAAAGTTTTCATGCCCACAATAGAGTACAACTATGACAGATTTATCGCTTTACAGAAACATTGGTATTTTCGCGCACGTTGATGCCGGCAAAACCACGACCACCGAGCG
>PMDM01000242.1 GCA_003155565.1 Methylococcaceae bacterium
ACCCGACGAGTCAAGATAAGCATGGTTACTCCCTATTTGCATTAAAAACCCGCTGCTCTTTAACAGCATCCTACCAAGGGCGAGGATTATAACAGTTTTATGTGATAAAAAAAGCCTGCGATTCCGATCAATCTTAAACGGCTTCAGTTGGTGGCTGGGGTGTCATGCTGCGTACGGGATTTTTGTCTCTGCTCTTTTGCAGCGTTTTATCGCTGTATTGCTTGCTGACGAAGGACTTTGTTTTTTTAGATTCAACCCATGACAAGCTTAGGAATATTTAAGATTACTGCCTGTGAAATATTTCACTACAAAATTTGCGAAATATTTCATATCTTCAGCGCTGCTTGAAATACACGGTTTTACGCTAAGCCCGGCCAAACAATCACCGCTGTCCGTAAACGATTTTTGCCGAAGCAGGACATACGGTCGAAATCTTCGCGGGCGATGGGGATAAACTGGCAATCGAGTTCGCTTTGGCGGCGTTCGTCGGGGTCGGAGTCGTGCATGTAGAGGCAATCGTCATCAAAGCCACTCATCACCACCCAGTGCGGGGCTTTTTTCCTATCCATCAGAAAGGTGCTTATCAATATCAGGGGTATGGCTCCAGCCTTGAATGTGCTGATGAGTTCATCTTGGGTAATGTTGGCGGTGTGGATCTGGATGCCTTGCTCGGTTGCTTGGCGTTTGAAGCCGTTATCCACCAGATCGACAATCTGTTTTTTGTCTTCGTTGCGTACCCCGTCGATGAATAAGGTGCCAGTTTGGTTGATCCAGACTTCCACACCGAACAGCCGTCGTTTAGCTGCCAGCGCCAAGCCTATCGGATGACAGCCGCCGTGTCCTGAAGTCATGAAAATAGTTGTGGCTTCCCGCCAGATGTTGATTTCTTCTTCCTGCGAGGGTTGGTAAGCCCGGTTGAGTCCGTGCATCGCCATCATGAGTGCGGCGGGGCCGCAGGTAAAGTGGGTGGTTTGCTTTAACCAATGCACGGAGCGGTGCTGTAAGGTGTCGCTGTATTGGCGGATGCGTTTCTGGTAACGTAGCGCGTCTTTGTGGTCTTGGTAATAATCCCGGTAGATGCCGAATTTTTGGTAACCCAGCGCTTCGTAAAGTTTGATTGCCGGGGTGTTATCGACGCTGACCTCAAGCCTTAAATACAGCCTGCCATCATCATGTGCGGCTTGTTCACCAGCCAGGATAAGTTGTTTGGCTATGCCTGCGCCCCGGCGTTGATGGGCAACTGCGAGCGAATACATTCGCGCCAGCCGTGTGCCCGGATGGTAAATGATAAGGATATAAGCGACGACCACGTTTGCCGCTTCTGCCACCAGCAACGCCCGGTGTTCTGCCGTTATCCAGTGCCGGAAACTACGTCGGCTTAATTTGTCAGTGTCAAAACTGGCATTTTCCAAGGTGACCAGATCGTCAAGATCACTGAGTTGGGCGTGGCGGATTGGGATATTTTCCTTGCGCATCAAAGCAATCATTTAGCAGACAATCCCTGTATAGCTTGTGCGATCACCTGTCTGGCGCGGAACAAGACCATAGCTTTCCAAGCATCATCATCCGGGTAAAAATGCTGGCGCATGTGTTTGCTGTGTTCCAATCGGTCTATCCTATTGTCTTGTTGCGCCCAAAGTTGATGGTCTTTTAACAGAACTTCAAAGAGTTGGTCGGTTGAATAGGTGCCAAATTCCAGCGTGACATGGCAACTGCGCCGGTTCATGATGTCATGCCAGGCATAATCCATTAACCCGGTTTTGGGAACGGAGCTGGAAGTGCCGAGTGCAGGTAAAGTTACCGAATCGCCATACCAATGATGAGCAACCTGAACGCCATAGCTCCCGGAATGATGGTCGCATATGATTTCCCCATAGCCATAAGGCCCAAGACCGCTGTGTAGGTCGATGACCGCTATATCGCGCTCGTGTAATTTGTATTGCAACATAAGGTCTTCGGTAACCCGCCGACCATGCGCAGGTTTTTTGCCGCCATAAAAAGGCCAAGCCGGATCAGCATACTGTCCGCCGCTGATTGCCATTTCCAGTGCATCCCGGCCATGTTTGCGTTCAAATTCTGAAGAAACAATTTTCCTTTGCGCTTTATCGGCTGAAGACAAGGCTTTTCTGAATAAGGCATAATCCGAATTTTCCGGTAACGGTTTGGAAAAATCCACTGCATTACGGTTTAGGTCTACGCCATCTTCATCGCATCGGCGTAGCCAAGCGTAGCCCCAAGGTGTCAGCGCATGGACGATCAATACAGCGGTATCCGTCGGGATAGCAAGCTGCCCGCTGGCAATCAAGCCGATATGATCAAGCTCAACCGCGCTGCCGACAAAGCCTTCAACACCGTGCGTTCCAGCGAGCAACACCAGGACTTTGGCAGCATTTTCTGGGCCAAGCCATACGGTATCGGTCAGAAGCGGCTGTCCATTGGGTGTATTGCCTGGGCACGGATAAGCCTTATGCTGGATTTGGGCAAATACAGGCAGTTCTACCAGATACAGCAAGCGTTCTCTTGCAGCAACGTAACCGTCTGGGAAAACGCCAGTATTTATCGGTTTATACGTTAGATAGGAAGACATTTCAGCCACGCAGCTTTCACGCTGGTTTGTTGTTTACCGGATTTCATGAAATATTACTCGCTGAATTCATAATACAAGTGCAGAAACTCTTTGTAAAAAAATGGGTCTAGCTTCAGAATGAATACACAAGGACTGAACGAACATCCTACCTTACCTAAGGCATCTCTGAACAAGTTGATTCCGCTCATGGTTCGACAGGCTCACCACGAACGGAAGCAACGACTTACCGTTCATCCTGAGCTTGTCGAAGGACTTAATCAGAGTTTCCCTAAATGGAATCGCAGTGACCAAACCATCAAACTGATATTCATTGTATCTATTAACGACACATCTTTGTAACTTACGGGAACTAACATTTCCTGACAACGGTTTTATTTCCTTTTTAAGGAGGACAGCTTCACCTATGGCACGAACCCTTTTGGTTGTCGATTCATTATCGGACTGGAGTCCGTATTACCCCAGCGATCAAGTCATCACTTTTGAGACTTATCTTGCCACGGAAAAGGAAGATTCCGAGCATCGAGTACGTATTATCAATCTTTGCAGCAGTTATACCTATTTATCCGATGGTTACTATTGTTCGTTACTGGCTGAGGCGCGGGGGCATCACGTTATCCCTTCCGTGAAGGTATTGAATGACATAGAAAAAAAAGCACTGTATCAGCTTCAGCTTGAAGATTTGTCGGAAACCTTGGAACGGGTTTTTAAGGATCAGGACAAAAAAGATGAAATCAAGGTACTGAGCTATTTTGGCACGACGCAAGAACCCGCTTTTCAGGATTTGGCAAGATTATTGTTTGAACGCTTTTCCTGCCCCATCATGGAAGTGACGCTGAGTTATGGGCAACAATGGGAAATTACCGATTTAAAAGCTGTATCGCACCGCGAGCTTGATGATGAAAATGAAACCCTGTTTGCGTCTGCGTTGGATAAATTCAGCAAAAAGGTATGGCGCAAAGGCCGGACCCGTAAGACGGCACGCTACGATCTTGCCATACTGGTTAACCCTTCAGAAGCTATGCCACCCAGTAATCGAGGTGCATTAAAAAAATTTATCAGCATAGGTAGGGAGCTGGGCATCGAAATAGAACTGATTACCCAACAACATTACGGACGATTGCCGGAGTTTGATGCGTTATTCATTCGTGAAACCACAGCGATAGACCATCACACCTACCGTTTTGCTAAAAAGGCAGAGGCCGAAGGTTTGGTGGTAATTGATGATCCGACTTCCATCCTGCGTTGTACCAATAAGGTCTATCTGGCGGATTTATTCCGTACCCATAAAGTGCCGTCGCCCAAAACCTGGATACTGCACAAAGGCAATAGCGAGCATTTGGATCAGTTGGAAAACAAGGCTGGATTTCCTGTGGTCATTAAAATTCCTGATGGTTCTTTTTCCAAAGGTATCGTCAAAGTTCAAAATCGGCAGGAGCTTGATGTAAAAGTTGCTGAATTATTCCAAAAATCCGCCTTGCTATTAGCCCAGGAATTTCTTTATACCGATTTCGACTGGCGAATTGGCGTGTTTAATAACAAGGCCTTATATGCGTGCCGGTATTACATGGTCAAAAACCACTGGCAAATTTACCGCCACGGCGAAAAGCGCACGGACAGCGGCCATTTTGAAACCATGCCGACGTTTGAAGCGCCTAAATCTGTACTCGATGCCGCCTTAAAAGCCAGCCAAACCATAGGCAATGGGCTTTATGGCGTGGATGTGAAGGAAAAAGACGGTAAGGGCTATGTGATAGAGGTTAATGACAACCCGAACATTGACCGGGGTGTTGAAGATAAATATTTAGGTGACGAGTTGTATAGGCAGGTTATGGCGGAATTTTTGCGGCGGATGGAGAATAGTAGTAAGGGGATATAGGGTGGGATGATGGTAAATCAATTTGGTATTCAGGGCGTAGGGCGGTTTCGCGCGAGCAAACCGCCATGCCAAGAAATGCAACTTGTTACCTCCATACAACCCAGCATAAAAAATTCTGCTCGGAAACATGCGGACAAGGTTCGGTTAAAGTAAGCTTCGTTTATGGTGGATTGCTAAAGCGAATCCACCCTACAATTCACCCGTCTTACGGGTTTTTTTTATCCACAGGAGAATAGATTATGTGCCAAGATACCCCAGAAGAGCAGTCCTTCTTCCGCGATCTACAGAACAGATTCACTACATCTTTTAATTCGGCGATTCAGGATTACAACGCCTTGAGGCCTCATATCGATCAGCTCATACAGCAAAATTCGGCCTATCGCGGGGCAATGATCGAGGGTGCAACCTCGATGATTACCAACAGGATTAATGGAGCCTATGCCCTCTATCGATCCCCCCAGGCTTTTTACAATGCCGGTCTCAGCGGTTTTAAATGGGCCTACTATTTTGCCCGTAACAACGACTTAAACAGCGATGTACGCCACGCAGGCATGGCCGCACTCTACAGCCACATGTGGCCGCTTTCCTTACGTGGTGTTGCCACTGTCGCCGTTACAGGCGTAGATATGTCACGCGGCGGCGTACAGGAGCTTGAGGAACATGTCCGCACACGCTATGAACAGCAGCGCAATGCGTTGATATTCAGTGGCGGCCTTAGTATGGGATTGACGCAGGTTTTCAAACAGGCGGGGGCTGTCGTCCAAACAGACTTACAGCGTAGAATGGTGCGTAGTTCTATGCGTACCTGGCAAGTCACAGGACTGGTAGGTTTTTGTTACGGACTCAGCCTTCTACATAATACGATGGAGGGCAGCGGTGTTTTTGGTAGCTATTTAACTGAGAAACGTGATGCCTTTATCTCGCGCACCCCTAACTCTGAACTGAAATCATTCGAAGACGCAGCGAAAGATGCCGTTATCCATCGTAAGGTCTGATTGTAACGCGTAAGGGGATTCGTCTTGGCAATCCACCAAAATGGAACCCGATAATGCACAGTATAGTTACGTCTCATGCCAAAAAGCCCTCCTTCGAGCGAGGCTCATTGAAACGTGCTTATTCACCTCCCCCTTTGAAAAAGGGGGATTTAGAGGGATTTATTTTAAATAATATCCCCTAATCCCTCTTTTTCAATGCCGTAAGGCGCAATAACCATCGGGCATTGTGCCGTATTATTCAAACTCATACAAATCCCTTCACACCCACCCCAATCAAGGGGATAAACGCCTTCCCAGACCCAACGCCTGACTACGTTAAGCAAAGCGTAGTTACTTTATGGCATTTGTCTAGTAATTCCTATTTGTGCCGTCTACCGACCTGATGTGTACTGGAACTTCTCGCCCCTACTCGCCAGATACCGACCAAGGCCGTAGATACCGTCTTAAAAGTCTACATGTAAAAGCGTAATTATTGATTCGGCCTTGTGAAGTCTTAAATTTCCGTTCACCTTGAGCCTGTGGAAGGCTTATGTGCTTCGACAAGCTCAGCACGAACGGTTCTTCATAAATTAAAAGGCCGAATCTATAGTACATCCGCTATAGGGCGGAAACCCTTTAGATTCCACTTCCACTATTGAAATCGGTTAGATGCTTTGATAGTCGAACTGATTGTTTACACACTTTACCGCTCTGGCTATTTCAAGCTATAGCGTCAATAGACTTGGTAATCCTCCTGTTTTTAAACTTAGTCGACAGTTTTTCGTAGACGATGGTTAATAATCCATTCAGGTCGGCCAGGACTTTGAAGGTCTGCAATCCGATACCTGTGAAGGCCAGGATTTGGCCGTGAGTTGCCTGTCATTACAGTATCAAGATCAACGACAGCTATCCGGAAACCTTTGCGTCAGCACCCGAACTACGACGGTCGCCTCCGACTGCGGAGGTCTTCAGACAACATACTCCGAAGTGCGCTACTCAACCGTTGAAGAAATACGTAGTCCTTAAACCTAAGAACCGGTTTCTCCCATTGCTTTCCACTATTTTCCTTAACAGGGTGTAGCTTAAACTAGTGTCCGGATTTTGGGGCCCACTTTATAGAGCTTAAAAACCAAAGGCTTGAGTCCCTAGATGCTTCGTCCAAAGTGTAACCCTCATTTGAACCATGCCATGAAACCTACGTTAAGGTCATAGGAAAATGGGCACCAGTACCCAGTAGTGCCATGTCACAAATAGACCTCCTTTATCCAAGTCGTTTGACTTTTTTTACCCTCAGCACTATAGTCATGTCCATAGTCATCTAAGGGTATTATTATGAAATCCATCAAAGCATCCGAATTTAAAGCCAAATGCCTGCAACTGATGAACGAAGTGGCGGATTCCGGCGATAGCATCGTCATCACCAAAAACGGTCATCCTGTGGCACAGCTATGCCCGGTAATCTCAAGACCTGCCACCCTCGCCGGTCGCCATAAAGGCAAAATCGTTATTGTTGGGGATATTGTGGGAACGTTGGGCGAACCGTGGGATGCCGAATGTTCGTCCTGCTAGACACCCATGCCTTAATTTGGCTCGACCAGGACGATCCCTCCCTGGGAGCCGAAGCACGAAAGCGTGCCGATCTCGCCTTACAGCAAGGCAGATTGGCGGTTTCGGCGATCTCATTCTGGGAGACCGCCATGCTCGTCACCAAGGGGCGGGTTACTATGGCACTCCCGACTGCGGCTTGGCGACGTGACCTTCTAGGTCTTGGGTTGCTTGAATTTCCCATCGATGGCGATATTGGCATCGTAGCCGCCCAACTTGACCTGCACGGCGACCCAGCAGACCGGCTCATCGTTGCCACCGCCCAAATCAAAGGAGCAGCACTCCTGACCGCCGATCAACCGCTATTGCAATGGGACAATGCGCTGGAACGCTTCGACGCTCGGCGATAACAATGATGTTTCATAACACGAAAACGCTAGCTGACGGTCTGCTCATGGCCGACAATGTATGCGTTGGTTGATATGAGCCAAGGTCAACTATGGAGGAGTATAAAAATACCAGAAAATTGTCAATTCTGAGGCTGTAAGTTTTTATTTAAAAAGTACATTTAGTATTCGCTTATAGGATAGTTCTGATAATTTCGGATGGCGTACGTCCCATTGCCTTTCTTCAAACTGGGCTGTTGCATCCACGACTTTGCCGGATGATGGCGGTTTAATTTCTGGACGGCCTATCCGGTTTGTGGCCAGATGCAGGCCGTCTTGTTCATGGCTCATATCGATTGAACCGTCACCCAGGATCCTTATTCGTTCACAATCGACTTGTATAATGGCTTTTGGTTTCCTCTCCTGCAACGTGTATAAGATCACGGCAATTAAGATAGTTTGACCCGCATACTTTGGCAGGATTCCGGTTTTACCGGAGTGCAATTCATTAAAAGCCTTTTGTGACAGGGGCAAGATGGCATCTTCCTCTACAATAAATATACGGTGACCGACACTCATTTGTCACTCCCTCCCATGCTAGGCATGGCGCCTAAAATATAAGTTAGAACCGGATATTTTTCATAATTACATGGCATTTACAAGCAACCAGATCATGGCCTAGCTCCACATGACATTACAGTTTGCCTTTGCTGCGGCAGTAAGCAGGTTTATTAGCGGCAGCGCCCGATGGGCCATACTTACACTGGGCTCTTCCTGACCCTTATTTTCTTTTGGCGGCCGGGCTTTTCCTTTAGCGATGGCGGCGGTTAACTGGTCTAGCGCCACAAGGACATCTTCCGCTAGGATGGCGCCCGGCATCGTTGCACAGCCAGAACGGACATAGAAATCTTTAATTAGTTAACGAACCCACATCTCTACTCTACCGAGATTATCCATGACCTGCCGGTCGATGATCGATTCTGTTCCGAAGATGAGAGTCAGGTTTATTATAATGATATCCTTTATAACTTTACTCTTTGCCCCGTCCTCAATTGCTCTACGGGATACAATGTTCCCCGCCAAAATACTCCGCGGTTTTGAAAACACTTCCAAGCAGCGTTGGCCATTATAATAGCGATTAAAATGATGCCGATAGGAAGCAGGAGATAGAATGGTATTTCCTTATTTGATGCTTTGGGCACAATAAAAGCAACGATGATATTGGTTAGCCAAGCCAAGGAGCCGCTTATAATCAGAAAAACATCGCCACTGAGCATACCAAGCACCAATGCAATGGAAGGCAGAAGCCCCATGGCCAACAAAAACAACACAATCCCTATTTGCTTAAGGTAACTGTATTGAGAACCTGGACCGAAGGTGTTTTTTTCCAAACCGCTAAACGCTTGGTTGAGATTTTGATACCAAGAAAAATTCATGAGCCCCAGACCATCTGCCACTCTGGATTTTGCACCATGTTGCTTGAGCATAAGGCCAACGCCCATATCATCGGCTGGTTCCATTTTCAGCCACTCAAATCCTTTGGTCTGGTTAAATACCCTAGCTTCAACTAAATTAAATGCACCGATTCCAATGGCGTTATTCCCTTTATTTTGATTAATGTCCGGGATTCGCGCAGAATTACAAAACAATAATAAAAATCCAATAACGGTAACATCCAGCCAAAAGTCGTTGTACAGCTCTGCTTCTGGTATACAAGTCAAATGTTGAACCTGCTGGCTTTTAGCATAATTAACAGCGGAGCGTAACATTTCCGGTTTAAACGTAATATCAGCATCACTGAATAAATGCCATTCCCCTTTTGCCAACTTGACGCCTTGATGTAACGCATGCACCTTGCCGAGCCAGCCATTTGGCAATTCGGTGATATGAATGGGTATTAGTCTGTCGTCCATTGCAGCAATTCGGTCTATGATCGCTTTTGTCCCGTCGGTTGAGCGATCATTAATAACAATTAACTCGAATCGCGGATAATCTTGATTAAGACGCGAAAGTAACGACTGTTCTAAGTGTTCCTCTTCATTACAGGCAGGAACAATGATACTCACCATGGGTAATTCAGCATCATCATAATTGATTGGTTTTACCTGCTTTTTAAGTACAGGTAAGCAACTCATCGTATAGTTGAAATAAACCAGCATATACACCCAAATGATGCAAATCGCCAAAC
>PMDM01000045.1 GCA_003155565.1 Methylococcaceae bacterium
GGCACATGTGGCCTTATGTCAATGGTGTGGCTATGGCTAACCCTGGCAAGATATTGTTTTGTTTAGGTTCAGATGGCTCCCAGCAAGAAGGCAACGATGCTGAAGCAGCGCGTTTGGCAGTCGCCCAAAACCTGAATGTTAAATTGATTATTGATGATAATGACGTAACGATTGCTGGTCATCCATCCAAATACTTAACTGGCTGCTCCACCGCCAAAACCCTGACAGGTCACGGCCTACAGGTTCTGGAAGGTGATGGCGAAGATATTGATGGCCTCTATCAACGGATATGTGCTGCCGTCAATACCCAAGGCCCCGTCGCCGTCATTAACCATCGGCCTATGTGTCCAGGCATTCCCGGTTTGGAAGGTTCCAATCACGGCCATGATGTTATTTCTGTCAAATTGGCTATTGAATACCTTGAGTCGCGTGGACATCAAGCGGCTGCTGACATCATTAAATCCCAGAAAGGAGCCAAGCAAGATTACGTATTCAAAGGCGCTAGCGAATCTTGGGATGCTAACCGTAACGTCTTTGGTGATGCGGTTGTCAGTATTTTAGGTCGCATGAGTGAAAAAGATCGCGTGGAAAAAGTGCGTGTCATCGACAGTGACCTTGAAGGTTCTTGCGGCTTGAAGAAAATCCATGACGCACATCCCGAAGTATTTGTTGCGTCTGGCATCATGGAGCGCGGCAACTTGTCCGCAGCAGCTGGTTTCGGCATGGAAAAAGGCAAACAAGGCATTTTCGGTACTTTCAGCGCCTTTTTGGAGATGTGTATCTCTGAAATCACCATGGCACGTTTGAACAATTCCAACTTGCTTTGCCATTTCTCGCACTCAGGTATTGATGATATGGCGGACAATACCTGCCATTTCGGCTTGAACAACATGTTTGCAGACAACGGCTTGGATGATGCTTTTGCGACCAACTTGTACTTCCCTGCCGATCCAGAGCAAATGAAGGCCTGTTTGGAGACGATTTTCTTTAATGAAGGCCTGCGCTTCGTGTTCTCGACCCGCTCCAAAGTACCTAGCATCCTCAACGAAAAAGGCGAAAAAATATTCGGTGGCAACTACAAATTCGTTTCTGGCAAGGATGAAATCATTCGTGAAGGCACGCAAGGCTACATAGTCAGCTTTGGTGAAGCACTTTATCGTTCATTAGATGCAGTAGAACGATTGAAAGAGCAAGGCATAGACGTTGGACTTATCAACAAACCTACCCTGAACGTAATTGATGAAGATATATTGGCAAAGGTGGGCAAATCACCTATGGTGCTGGTTGTTGAATCCTTCAACCGCAAAACTGGTTTAGGTAGCCGTTATGGCTCCTGGTTGCTGGAGCGCGGCTTTTCGCCAAAATTTGCCCATTTAGGTACTCACAAAGAAGGTTGTGGCGGTCTTTGGGAACAATTCCCGCACCAAGGCATTGACCCTGTCGGTATCATGGCTAAAGTCAAAGAATTGGTGAAGAAGTAACCAACCCTTACCCATCCAAAACAAGGACACGTTCAGCGTGTCCTTGTCTCTTAAATCCCGAAACGTTAATTTATCGCCGGGTCAAACAACGGCTCCGGTTTCCCGGTGAAATAGCCTTGGGCAAAGTCAACACCCAGCTTCTCCAGCTTCTCTAACTGCTGGGCATTCTCTACATACTCGGCAATCGTACTTCGACCGTAGAGTTTAGCGGCAGAAGCAATAAAATTAACCACCAACTCAGAATACGGGTCAACCAAAAAATCATTAATGAACGAGCCGTCGATTTTCATGAAATCGACATTAAACTTAGATAAGTTCGCCAAGTTACTCGATCCGATACCAATGTCATCCAAGGACAATTGGCAGCCCAACTGATTTTTGAATATATTCATAAAATGGATCGCTTGCTCATAATCCCGATCCGCAACGGTTTCAGTGATTTCAAAACAAACCTGCTCTGGATTGACTCCAAAATGTTTGAATTCTTTAGCCAGAATATCGAGAAATGGACTGTAACGAATCGTACTTCCCGAAATATTAAGCGAGAACACCATATCCGGTTGATGCTGTTGTTGGGCAAAATAACGGCAAAATTGATGCACAACGTAAAAATCAACTTCCCGGCTGATATGAAATAATTCCGCCGTTTGTAAAAACCGGCTTTTCGAATCTATGTCACCCTGCTTATTTTTATAGCGCAGTAGAACTTCAAGTTTTTTCCCAGTTTTTGCTTGCTGACCGATAGCCACGATAGGTTGGGCAAAAAGTACAAATGACCGGTTTTTCAAGCCTTCAGTTATTGTCGGCAGCAAACTTAATGAGTCGTAATAATCATGCAGTATGGGGTCGTCATGCTCGATCAGCTTTACGATGCCATTGCCTGTGCGCCTAGCCTGAAATAATGCCTCATCCACTGCGGCGAGTATTCTTTCAGTCGTCTTATATTCCGGCGATAAGGGTGTTACGCCAATGATTAATTTTGGATAATAGCTAACGCCATCTATATCAACGGATTGACTATCGAGCAACTGCGCCAAATCTTCCGCAATCTTAAGGCTTTCCCTAACAGGGAGCCTTAAGATAATAGCAAACCGGTTCCATCCTAATTTGCCCATGCAGGCATTCGGCAAACTTTTTATCCTGTTGTAAATAACTAGTTGAATGGCACTTATAAGCTTTTCTTCCGCCGCCATCCCTTGCAACAAACTGGCAATCTTGGGTACTTGATTGATCTCCGT
>PMDM01000174.1 GCA_003155565.1 Methylococcaceae bacterium
TGTCAGCACACACTGCCCTGCCCTGGTTTCTAGCTGTTTCGCCAAGGTTTTGCCGCCCATCGCAAAAATCATGATTGCTACACCGGGTCGGCCATCGGGCGTTTCAGAAGGATCAAGCACTCTGTCGATACCCGCTTCACAGCCGCACATAATGACGGATGTTGCAAAGCCCGTCATGGTTTGGGCCGCAATCATCGCCCATTTTTCATTCAGGGCTGTGATAATCGCCCGGGTTGCCTTCATTGGGAAGGCTTCGGCAAAGGTTGCGTCGATGGTTACGCCGTTGATAATCATAAAGTATTGCTCATTTTTTTATCTTGATTTATTCAATTGTAGTTTTAAGTGTTTCTGCAATTCGTACAATTCTGGCAATAATCCAGGGATGTCGCTTTGAATAATACTCCACAACGTGTCGTTATCTATACCCAATTAATCGTGAATCAGCCGATTACGTGTTGCGATTATTTGTCGCCAAGGAATTTTTGGGTGTTTAGTGCGCTCTTCTTCGGGAATATGGGTAGCCGCTTCACCAATTAATTCAAGGTTACGTAAAGTTGCGTCATAATTTAAGCCACTTTGCACAAACTCGATTTGATTCAATCCATTCGTGTAAACAATCACTTTTTCGGCAAAGTCGATCATATCATCCACATAAAAATGCCATTCACGGGCAAATTTAGACACGGATTGATTCCTGTTCAATAAAAGGCCTTAATTGTGGACGAATTGCCTTATCAGTGACTAAATCAACGTGACAGCCAAGCCTATCTTCGAGGTAAAACTGTACGCCAAAATATCTGGCTGATGTCGCAACGCCGTCAAATGACACCAGAATATCGACATCGCTATTTTCTGTAGCTTCATCCCTCGCTGTAGAACCAAACAAACTCAACTGCTTTACACCGAATTGTTGTATCAGTTCAGGCTTTAGTTTGTTTAAGATCGCTAATGCGGCGGCACGTTTCATTGATCGTATGTGTTTTCAACTTGTTAGTTAGGTAAAATCCGACATAAATAAGACAATATTCCTCTACGCACGTAACGGATGCACCGTTAAGCTACCCCTCCCATCTTCAGTAATCTCATCATCGCTGATTTTAAAGTTACCGAGCTTCATGGTGAGGTAGCGGTCAAAATACGATTTCAAATCTTTTTCCACCGATGGATCAAAGTCCGGTCTGACGACATGGGTAGTACCCCACAGAGTGTGGACGACTTTGCCGTCGACCACCACCAATTCACCGTCTTTGAACACATAATCGGGTTTTTCAAACATGGCTTGGCAATTGGCGTTATCGGTGTACACGGTAATGTCCGCGCAATATCCCGCAGTTAAACCACCGCGATCTTTTAAGCCGATCAATTTTGCCGCGCCTGCACGGGTCATAATGGCAATTTCCTGCAAGCTGTATTCACGGGTTATTGATGCCAATGTTGTCATCTTTTGCGCTTCTGGATGGATGGTCGCCAGCACGTCGTTACGGAATGTCCGATCCATTAATAAGCGGATCAAATGCGGATAGCTGGTAAACGGCGCACCGTTGGGATGGTCGGTAGTCAAGAAAATACGCCACGGGTCATCAACCAGCAAAAAGGTTTCCAGACCAATCGCCCATTGCAGCGCGTTGACGAAGTTTTGGTCTTTATATTTAAACGGTACAACGCCGCAACCGGCATCGCATTCAATGTCCATGACCACCCATTTATTCGGGCTGGCATATTTATGGTTAGCGTGTTGGCGCATACTATCGCCGGATGCCGTAACGGTCTGACCAAACAAGACCTGACCGACATCTATCGTAATATTTTTGTTACGGTTGACGGCTTCGGCAATCTGCGCTGCGCCGGAGGAAAACTTGAGGTCGCCTTCCGTACCGTAACTATGAAATTGGATATGCGTTAAGTGCATCGGCAAACCGCCAATGCCTTGGATGGTATCTAGCGTGGTCTGCATATTGCCAGGCACACCGAGATTACAGCCGTGCACATGCAAAGGATGGGAAATACCCAATTCTTTAACCGCAGTTGCAAGCACGCGCAAAATCTCCCGTGGTGTCACACCGTAGTGACTGTTCTGCTCGTCCAGATCGAGTTTGCGCTGATTAAACTTGAAAGCATTGATACCACCCGGATTAACGACTTTCACACCGATTGCTTTAGCGGAATGAATCGTCCACGCAACATAATCGTTGATGGCTTTCTGGTCTTTTTTCGCCGTCAACATTCGCAGAAAATAATCGTCGCTACCCAACATGACATAGCCACCCTTATCCAGAATGGGGATATCCGCCATTTCCATGTGGGCTTGGCGTGCGTTAATGGGCAATACCGCTGGCTCAAACCCGGCGGTATAACCCATTTCCGCGTAGCGGTAGCCCGTCACGTAGGTACTGGGCATGGCATGTCCACAACCGGAACGGGTAATATCAGTACGTGCGACGGGATCCTGGCGATGGTCTTCCGGCAATAGAGTCCTAGCAATATTGCCTTTACCACCGCCGATATGCGTGTGCATGTCGATAGCACCGGACATCACGACCTTGCCACGGCAATCGTATTCTTTTTCTATGTTTGCTTCGGCTGGTTTATCAATGATACGACCATCTTTGATGTAGATATCCTTGATAACGCCATCAACGCCACCTGCCGGATCGTAAACCCTACCGCCTGTCAGTTTTATCAACATTGTTATGTTTCCTTTAACGCGTGTTCGATGGCGCTTAATACTTCTGCCGTACTGGGTAAGCCCGATTCGCGCAATTTTTTCAGGCGGATGGCCACCACATTATCGGTACGGTAAGCATGTCCGGCGTGGTCGATACCGGGTGTGCCTACTGGGATAAACACATCGGGTTCTTGGGTGAATGTCATGCCGGATCGCCCAATCACAATCGTAGGCAGATCGCTTACGGGTGGAACTGCCTTTGTGTTGAAGGCATTTACCCAAACCAAAGCATCCGCTTCGCCATTTGCTAACATTAGATTGGTATCGTAAAGATAAGGATCATATTCTGGATAACCCCGGGCGAATCGAACCCTGGCTGGATAACCGGTCGTCCATCCGCAGGCTTGATTCGCGGTCTGGTCGCCATCTTTACCCGCCAACGGCAGTCCAGAACATCGAGTGGTACGGTTGATGTCCTTAATCATTTCCGATAAAACCTGCACCGTCAATTCGCCCTGGGTGTATCCCAACGCGCCAGCAGCCCAAGTCACCACGCCATACTTTGCGGCTTTCAGTTTGTCTGCAATGGCTTGTAGCTCCGATACTGCAATGCCACCGACTTGTTCGGCACGAATGGGTTGGCCTTTGACCAATGCCCTTAAAACAGCTACGACTTCAGGCAGGGATTCGTTATCGCACGTAACCACCTTTGGCTGTTGTCCGGCTGGAGACGTGGAAGCAATACCTGATGGCGCTTTGCCCAGATAAATCACTTCGCGCTGGTTGGTATCATCCAGGAACATCGCTTCCTGAACCCAAAGATAACGCTCAAAAAATCGGGGGGCAAAGCTTTCCAAATCCGTGCCGACAACCAAAAGCAGATCGCAACGATTTTTGACTTCCGCCAATGTCGTGTTCATCCAGCCGGAATCCTGCAACGCCAAAAAGTTATTTCGGGCGGCGGTAAAGTTCATGTTATCAACCACCGCACCGCAGCGGTCAGCTAAGGACAATAACGCCCGCATTCCGTTAACATCGGTTGCGCACCCGCCAATCACTGGTTGCTTAGTGTCTTTTAGATAACTGGCGGCTTTGCTCACGGCTTCTTGAAGGCTAACGGCTTTACCTGCGATTCTAGGGCTGGTATCGCCGATGGCCTGCTCAAAAGCAGGTGTATTCACCGCACAGCCGTTTTCCGTCACCTTGAGGGTAACACCATCAACCTGGATCGTCAGGTCATCCGTGCCAACCCCGCAAAATGGGCTGGGTACTTCAATTATTACAGTCACACACACTCCCCTGCGAGGCTTATTCGATGTCACTAATTTAACTATTCTAACTCGAATAGCCTGCACTGTCTCGATAAACGCCGCGATTATTGCTTATAGCCCAAAAGCTAAGCTGCCGCCTATTTTTTGATAAAGATATGAAATATTACCCAAAAATACTGTAACTATTTTGCATAATAATTCCCAATTTTTAGTTAGACTACTCAAAATTCAGCAAACCCCTGCAAGAATTTAAAACTTGTTTTGACCCGTTACCGGAGACACAATCCATGAACGTTTCACTTTCTTATTCTGATGAAGTCAAAAAAGCGATGGAAGCTGATTTTTTATTACTCGATACTGATCGTAAAATCGCTTTTCTGGCGGCGTATGGGCTTGACACAAACAAACCTGATTTTAGTTTAGCGACTTTACCACAACTATGGTCTATGGAGATTTTTATGCTTAAAAGCCTTTCAAAGGATGAGTTATCACGCAGAATGTGGATAATCAGGGAAAAATTCCGTATTCAAGCGGGTGATGCCGTTTATAAAAACTACGTAGCAAGTCTACCGGAACGCATAACTGATGAGGCATTAAAACAAGAAAATAGCCCTGACAGCTACATTATTTTAAAAGAAGATGCCGTTAATATTACCCGGCAAATGCAACGGATGAATTATTATAAAATGCAAAGAAACCTGGCCATTAATAAGAAAAAAGAAGTGCCTATCTTCATATTTTTTGTATTACTGATAGCAGGAATCGGCATTTTTTCGCTAACCAACCACACAACGACCGGGCAAAGCTGGCAGTTAATATTATTGACGGTCTATTTCGGGATGATTGGCGCGGTTGTCAGTTTGTTGCAGCGTCTTGAGCAAGCTTCCAACACCGCAACTAATTTCACCGATTCCGCGATTAATTCGACGGATATCGGTCAGGGTATGTCGAATTCCTACATGATTTCGTTAGTAGTCAGCGGCGCGGTATTTTCGGTGCTGGTGTATTTGCTGTCGCGATCACAGCTTGTGAATGTGCTCGATTTGCTGCCCAAGCCGAATGAGAGTGCAGAGTGTAACGTCAGTTCTTCGCAAAATTTTATCGGCAAATTTCTGTGTGCGCCTTATGATTCTGCACAAACTGCAAAGCTGCTTATATTGTGTTTTATATCAGGTTTTGCAGAACGCTTTGTACCAGATGTACTTGATAGTCTAATCAGACGGGCAAAAACTTGAACCCACAGGGTTTACCTATGGGTTCAAGCCAAGCCTGTCCTTAATGTTTACAACCAGCGCCGTGGATATGTCCGTGCGAATTTTCTTCTTTGGTGGCTAGCCTTACACCAACAATTTCTACGGCAAAATTTAAGGCTAACCCTGCCATGGGATGATTGCCATCAATCGTGATGTCATCACCGTCTACTTTCATGACGGTGATAATGCCTGAACCGGAATTTACCGCAGTGTGGAATTGCATACCGATGTCCAGATTGTCTACGCCGTCAAACATCTCTCTGGACACGACCTGTATCATATCCTCACTAAATTCACCATAAGCGTCGGAAGCCTCGATACGCACGTTGAATTTATCCCCGACGTTTTTGTCATGCAGTGCCTTTTCCAGTCCGGCAATAATATTGCCCCTACCATGTAGATAAACCAATGGCTCACCGCCATCTGTGCTGTCAAGCTCTTCGCCGGCATCGTTGGTCAGAGTATAGTGGATGGTTACGGCTGTATTGTTGGCGATTTGCATGGTAAAACCTTATTATTGAAAAATGTTGGCTATGATACCGTTTTGTGTGTTTTTTGTCTTACTTTTTATAAAAACATATTAAATCAATAAGATAACTTATGTCACGTTGGAGATCGCCACAACCCAGATCATTACCTTAATTACCGAAAAAGTATTACCGAAAAAGGCTACCGTAACCTGGAAGCGGAATTGCGGGAACTCTGGACAAAACGGAGCGAAGTTATACCAATCCCAAATACGTTCTCATTGTTACCTTCTCCAAAGNNAAAAAAATTCAGAGGATAACTTGATCGGAGAAAACTTTATAGGCGGTCAGAACACACGCATACAGTTTACCGTCTATCCTTGAGGGTAAAGATGTGCTTGCACAGGCCAACTGGTAACGGTAAAACAGCTTGTTTCGGTATCGGTATGTTATCGTGGCACGATTTAATCGGTTTTAGGATTCGGGCGATGGTGGCACTCCAAGCCGCGGACTTACTGATCAGCGTAATAGCACGGATAATCTTGCGTCAGCCGTCGAATGCTGATTTCAATAGAATGCATGATGCTATGTTTATTCCCTCTAAGCGCTTATTTTTACTGATTTTTAAAACAAGAAGTTTTACCAACATTCATGAACAAACCTGTAACACCTCCCACAAAACCGACAAGCAGTACACAGGAACCAAAGCGTAAGCCTCGCAAACGCTCTCCGCGAAAACCGGTAAACACGGTTCCACAACAAGATTTCCGGCAAAAACTTCTGTTCATAACGATTGAAGTGTTAGCCCTTGCATCTATAGCAAGCTATGGGATTGTCGTGGTATTGGGGAACGCTGCTAATGGATTTTCTGGCACCAGTTTTCTAGGCAGTTTACTGCCCTTTGCAGCCGGTGTTATGGCTTTGATCCTGGTTTCAACTATTTTTCTGATTGCTTGGTGGAGGTTACGAAGCTATTTAAAAACCCATTCAATCGCTTTGATTCCGGTGGCTGCAATTAGTGTTGTTTTGACTATCGCATTACTTTCCGGGCAAGATAGGTTCAGCCAGTCTATTGGTCAGTTTCGCACTCTGGTTGGCGGTAAGGAAGAAGCTGGTCGGGTCACGCTCAACCATCAAGTTTTTGCGGCATATCGACGTTATAACTCGACCAACCTGAACAAAATGATACAGCGGGCAGAATCTTATAATGCTGCCATTGCAGAAGCCGCTACGGAATTTGAAGTAGACCAGAATCTTTTGCAAGGAATCGCCGCAACAGAATCTTCTTTCATGCCCAGGGACAGTTATGACGGTGGCCACGGCTTATTCCAAATTACTGCGGTACCAAAATCCGTCCTGGAAGAAGCCAAAGCGCATTTGGGCACTGACCGCTTGTCTTTGTCTGACCCCCGGCATAACGCTTTTATTGCCGCCGTGACCTTCAAACATTACTTGGCGGAAATGAAGAATGATGTGTTCCTTGGCTTGCTTGCTTACAACATAGGCCCTGCCAATGGCGGTCTGCTTTTTATCATGAAAAAATACGGCGTAACTGATTTTATTACCATTCAGCCTTATCTACAGTTACTACCCCGTGATTATCCGATTAGGGTGTTGTCCTACGCTTTGGCATTTCGGCTTTGGCAAAAACAGGGCAAACTTCTAGCTTACGAAGCAGACAATAACGCCATAGAAATACAACGGCTAGGTGTTCCTGGTTTACCTTAAGGAAACGTTGAACTTGTGATTCCGTTCATCCTAGAAAAATCAGTTGGGCCTTCCAAATCCCGTTCGCCCTGAGCCCTTCGGCTGCACTCAGGAGAGCCCTGTCGAAGGGTGATCGGGATTTGGAAGGCTCACCCAATGGGCAGTGTGCTGTAGTCCGTTCGTGCTGAGCTAGTCGAAGCATAAACGGACTACAGCACACCTCAACCGATTTTTTTAGGCTGAATGGTAAAGGCCATGGCAATCTGTGCGTTTTCGTCCGGTAGAAAACCATACCAGGGCTTTCAACTGGTGTATTGTTAGTTTTAGGGAT
>PMDM01000290.1 GCA_003155565.1 Methylococcaceae bacterium
GGAATCCGTCATTGGGGAACCGAACCTTACGGTGCTGCCTGCCATCTATGGAAGCCGGGGATAAAATCCTGGACGGTGCAGGAAAGAGTAGCGGCATTTTCCCTGGAACGCAACGGCCCTGCGAACGTGCATATTTGCGGCGAAGCCTTTTCGGATTATCAGGGCTTTATCGAGGGCGCGTTACGAACGGCTCATGAGGTGATGGGAAAAATGGAAGCCACGTAAGACATCTGTTACCTGGATAATCTAGCAGCCAGTCAACAAAATCTTGCCATGACCACTAAAGAACATCTTCGTATCAGAAAAAGTGCGTCCTATACCTCTGGCAAATCATTACAAGGGGCAAAATATCACATAAGCCCACTACACAAGCCCGTCAAAGCAATACCGGACTACAGTTAATGGCGATCCTGATAAAAATTTAGATTGCGGATTAGAGACTCAGGTAATGTTGGCAGTTGCGAGCGAGGGATCAGGTAAGTAGATAAATTGAACAGGTCGGTGAATATTCGTTTACCGCTGATGGTCGATTTCAGATAGTCATGCCCGCTTGAACCGCCGGTACCGATTTTGCTGCCTAGCATCCGCTGTACCATTAATGCATGGCTGCTCCGCCAATTCGTCAATTGCTCGTCGATATCCACTAAACGGGTTAATACCCTGAATGGGAGTTGCAGCAGGGGTTCGTCGCGGTAAAGCTGAATAAAAAGGGCGGCCAATGTCGCTTTATGGCTCAATTGAAAATGTCCCCTTACCATGTATTGTTCATAGAGTTGTCGGTCAAATAAACAGGCAAAGCTTTGCTTGGTTGATTCATGTTCTACAAATTGCTGATTTTTTTCCTCGGCACTTAATGAGGGGTTATTCTCTATAATTTTTGCATCGCTGTTAAGCATTTTTTCAACCGCCTTACGATAACTGTTCCAGAAACTAAAGTCCTTAAACTCTAAAAATGGCATTCGAGCCAACCATGCGTCCAGGAGCTCAAAAAGCGATTTTTGTTGCGCGATCCGTTCCAGATAAGCGCTGTCCTCCTTGTTAAAACGTCCGTAACTGCAGTTGCTTAAATGATGGGCCAAACCTAAACGTAATTCGATTTCGCGAAATTGTTTGCTTTGAAATCCTGATGACGGGATCAAATAATTGCGAAAATCCAGAAAGTCCAATGGAGTCATGGTTTCCAGGATGCCGATTTGTTGATTGATGACATTCTGTATGCGAATGATGCGATCCAGGCGTGCAGCAATAATGTGCAGTCTTTTCACATCCAGTGGAGTGGCGGAAAATAATTCCAGTACAGATAGCAGTTCATGGAGGATTTGTTTAAACCATAATTCATAAGTCTGATGGGTAATGATAAATAACATTTCATCATGCACTCCCTGGTCATGCTTGTCGCTTTCAGGGAATTGTGAATTCAGCAAAGTGTCCAAATTCAGGTAATCACTATAATAAAGCGGCTTGAAATTATTATTCATGGAATGATCCTTTCCGGTTAAAAATAGTCAACGAAGCTGATTCTGTATTTCAGCCAATTTTTCAACCGCAATAATCAGCTCTTCCCGTGTATTGAGTAGATCCGGACAGAAGCGGAGTAGGCCTTCTCTGGCATCACAGATGACGCCGTTATTCTCAAGTCTATCAGCAATGAGTTGGGCCTGTTGATGTGGGATGGCGATAAAGGCACCTCGTTCTTCCATCCGACCAAGGAAAGGTATGCCATTATTTTGCAACAATTCCTCAAGGTCTTTTTGCTGTTGTAGAGAGTAGCGGTGCAAACGATCAATGCCTATGGACAGAGTAAATTTGAGTCCTGCCCGAGCCTGATAAAAGGGTAGTATTGCTGGTGTGGACTCCAGAAAGCGATTGCCGCCATCCGCTAATTGAGGCGATTGGTGCCTTTCAAAAGCAAAGGGATTTGCTTGGGCGAACCAGCCGCTATCAAGTGTTTCCAATGTGCCGTCCAGGTGACGGGGATGCAGGTAAAGCCAGCTTGCGCCTGGGCCACCGCGTAAATATTTATAGCTTCCACCGATCGCAAAATCGATGTCCAGGTCTGCAACATCGACTGGGACGATTCCGACGGCATGATAGAGATCGAGCAACACCTTTGCGCCTTGGTCATGAGCCGCTTTAATCAAAGACGGCAGATCTGATAATAGTTGCCCGGTGGTGAATAGTACCATGGAGACCACGACCAGCTCAGTTCCTTCTTGTATTGCCTTGAGGAAGTCTTCTATCTGATAATAGCGATTGATTTTTGGCTCAATACGTTTTAAATGAATGCGGCCACGCTGGGCATAGACCTTGAGTATATGATCAATGGAGTTGAATTCGTCAGCGCTGGTAATGACCTTGATCGGTTGATCGTAACAGTTGAGGATGGTACGTAAACCCTGTCCGGCGCTGGTTTTGGGAACTACACAATCGGACTTTGGTGCATGGATTAGCGTCGCCACACGTTGGCGGAAGGCGGCTACTTCCTCCAGCCACATATCCCAGGCGTTCTCACGATCAGTGTACCAATGACCCAATCCTTCCTTTACGTCGTTTTCAGTTTGATCCAGCGCCCGGCCGAGTGAATGATTAGCCAGATAAATCACATTCTGGGAGTATTGCAGGGAACGGGAAAACAAGGGCCGTATATGCAGGTTAATTTGTTGTTCATCTAATTCTCCCGAACCCAACGCAAGGGAGTGTCGTTCAATGGAATCAGTTATTGGGTGCTTTGCATTCATTTCGTAAGGCAATTGATCACTAGGCAAACCCGGCTGGATTCCATTCGTCCATCATCTTCTGGCGTGCCGCATCGAGACGCATCGACATCAATGCCGCAAATTTCTTTAACAATTCGTAGCCGAATTTCGGTTCTTGCTCACATCGTGCCAATATGGCGGTTCCGTCAAACATGAGCAATTCCGAGTCCTCTTCGGCCATGGCTTGAAAACTCCATTTATAGGGTGATATCAGCCAAGACCACCCCAGGACTTGATCCTTACCCAGAGCCTGGATCTCCAGGTTCGGGCCCATTATTGCCGGCATTTGTATGGAGATGCGCC
>PMDM01000356.1:0-5220 GCA_003155565.1 Methylococcaceae bacterium
GTGCCGGGCGGTATCGAGGCAGGGCGCATAATCGCCGAAATTTGTATGGGTGGATTGGGCAAGGTTTCGATTAGCCAACGTGCTTATACCGCTAATTGGCCGCTTTCGGTAAATGTGTATTCCAGTAATCCCGTGCTGAGTTGCCTGGGTAGCCAGTATGCGGGCTGGAGCTTGTCGCATGAGAAATATTACGCACTGGGTTCAGGCCCGGCACGGGCAATGGCGACCAAACTGAAAGAAGGCAAGAAAGAACCGGTAGAAGAGTTGTATAAGGAACTGGCTTATCAAGATGCCAACGATACCGCCGCGCTCGTGATCGAAAACGATGCTGTCCCGCCCATAGAGATTATCGAAAAAGTGGCGGCTGCATGTAATATTGCGCCAGCCAAGCTGACGATCATTGTCACACCTACCAGCAGTTTGGCAGGTTGTGTGCAGGTGGTGTCGCGGGTTCTGGAAGTTGCTATGCACAAAGCCCATGCCCTGCATTTCCCTTTGGAGAATATTATTGATGGTAGCGGCAGTGCGCCGATCTGTCCGCCCCACCCCAAGTTTGTTAAGGCGATGGGNNACCAATGATGCCATCTTGTTTGCTGGGCAAGTCCACTTATTTGTTAAAGGCACTGATGAGGCGGCACAAAAGCTGGCGAATGATTTGCCCAGTTCGACTTCAAAAGATTACGGCAAACCATTTGCCGAGATTTTTAAACAGTACGAATATGATTTCTTCAAGATTGATGCCATGTTGTTCAGCCCTGCATCGGTGATTGTGACGGCGGTAGAATCAGGTAACAGTTTCCGCGCTGGCAAATTGGATGATGCCTTGTTGGATCAGTCATTTGGGGCATAAGCACACAAACAGTCGATGCCGTTTTAAGTTAACCGCTTTAGTCCCTTCTCCCTTGAGGGANNATGTAGGCATCCAGCAGGAGAGGGGACTTAATTTAACTGCATGGAAAATATGGAAAGTCAATGTGGTATTACTTCAGTAAATTAGTCGTTTCCGCGCTGGTTATCGTGGCGGTTTCGGAAATTGCCAAACGCAATAGCGGTTTTGCGGCACTTATCGCGTCCCTGCCGCTTACATCTTTACTGGCTATTGTCTGGCTACGTATTGAAGGAACTCAAATAGCGCAAATTGCCGAGCTATCCCAGCAAATTTTTTGGCTGGTGCTGCCCTCTTTGGTGTTGTTTTTGTTGCTGCCTTTGCTGCTTAGATACGGGATGGCGTTTTGGCTAAGTTTAGGTCTAGCTAGTGCCGCATCCATTCTGTGCTATTTATTAATGATCCCGCTACTGCGCCGGTTTGGCATGTCGATTTGAATTTATTTTCCAAAGAATAAGGTTGATTGTGGGACGTATTGTTATTTTTACCGATGATCCGGGTTGGCATGGCAAGGTGCTTAACCAAGCGTTTGCTAAGCTTGGATTTAGCAGTGACTTTGTTTCCTTGACCGAATGCAGGATCAACATTGAACCGGGAAAAAATCCGGTCAGCATCCCTGGCTTTGAACAGGCACTACCTGATGCGGTATTTGTGCGCGGTGTCCCAGGCGGAACACTGGAAGAAGTCGTTCTGTATTTAGATATTCTACATGTCTTAAAGCTTTTAAACGTTCCGGTTTACAACGACGGACATGCGATAGAGCGCAGTGTCGATAAGGCCATGACCAGCTTTCTGTTACATCAGGCAGGCTTGCCTACGCCGTTGACCTGGGTACTAAGAAGCCGTGCAGATGCCATCCATATCGCCGAAAATGAGTTAAAACATGGGCATTATCTCATTACCAAGCCTTTGTTCGGTTCTCAAGGTGAAGGCATACGCCGAATTGAAAAAATGACCGACCTGTTTTGGTTGGCTGCAAGTAGCGGCGTGTATTATTTTCAACGCTTTGTGCATTGTGCGGGAGATGGGTTTTCAGATTACCGTGTCTTTGTCATCAATAACCGTACAGTAGCCATCATGCGGCGGCGCGGGAAATCCTGGTTAAATAATGTCGCTCGCGGTGCAGCTTGTGAAGCAATAGATTTAGATCCAGCAATCGCGGATATAGCCGTTAAGGCAGCAAAGGCATTAGCGATGGATTATACGGGTGTGGATATAATCCAAGATAGGGCCGGGCAGTACACGGTGATTGAAGTGAATAGCATTCCCGCCTGGAAAGGGCTGGAGAGCGTCGTTCCGGTTAATATTGCCGCATTATTGGCGGAAGATTTGGTTAATCGCCACATCAAGCAAAGTGTTCCTGAGCCTATAGCTGCGGTTTCATGATAGCCCAGCAGCAACTAGCCGAGCTTTACCGGCAGGCCTGTGAAATCGAATTGCAGGCATTTAAGCCTGGCAATGTCAGCGTATATGCTGATGGTCATGACATGACGGTAAGCGATTTTCGGATCAGCGCCGAAGCNNTTTGTAATCCAAGTTATAGTCTGGGCGAAAAGATATTCTATGCAGTTAAAGCGACAAGAGTAGCTGTAGGGTGTAACACTAACTTGGGTATTATCCTGCTGTGTGCCCCGCTAATCCAGGCTGCAACACATCTCACGGCTGATGTGACTTTACGGCAAGCGTTAAGTCAGGTGCTTGCATCGACCACTATAACTGACGCAGACTGGGTTTTTAAGGCAATAGCTTTGGCCTCCCCGGGGGGGTTAGGAAAATCTGATGAACAAGATGTTCATAACCCTGCTTCTGTCACGCTCACTCAAGCAATGCAAATAGCGAGTGATAAAGACCGGATAGCGCTGCAATATGCCGTCGATTACAAAGATATTTTCGAATTCGCCGTTTTAAGGTACAATGCGCGACTAAGTCAATGGAGAGACAAAAATTGGGCGGCGGTGTTCGTGTACGCGGAATTGCTAGCTCAATATCCCGATAGTCATATCGAAAGAAAACATGGGAATAAGTACACAGAATGGGTTGCTACAAGGATGCGGCAATTTCTTGAGGAGTTTGGTCAAGCAACTGACCCAAAGCAATCAATGCAAACGCTTTTTTGCCTGGATACAGAGTTTAAATCAATCGGTGTTAATCCTGGTGCTACAGCTGATATGACTGTAGCGACTATATTGTCAGTGCTTATTGAGGAAGTTCTTCACTAAATATAAACATTGGCATGTCTTCAGCAAGATTTTGTTCAAACCAAACAAAAAGTAAGTAATTCTATTTCATAATTCTTCAGAGGGAAAAATAATCATGGCAAAAATTCATAGTATGTGTGTTGGTGAATCATTAGTGGGCGACGGAAATGAAGTGGCTCATATCGATTTGATTATCGGGCCAAGAGGTTCTGCAGCCGAAAGTGCTTTTGCACACTGTTTGACCAACAACAAAGACGGTTTTTCTAGCCTGTTGGCCGTGGTTGCTCCTAACCTGATGGTTAGGCCTGCGACTGTCATGTTCAATAAAGTCACGATCAAAGGCGCTAAGCAAGCTGTGCAAATGTTTGGCCCAGCGCAACGCGGTGTTGCTATGGCTATCGCAGATTGCGTTGAAGACGGTACAATTCCTGCTAATGAAGCAGATGATTTGTTCGTATGCGTGGGAGTATTCATTCATTGGCATGCTGAAGACGACGCAAAAATCCAAAAATATAACTACGATGCGACCAAAGAAGCGCTAAAACGCGCTGTTGCTGGCTCACCAACAGCCGCTGAAGTGGTAAAAGGTAAAGCTACTGCTAAACATCCGTTCGCTCCTAACTAAGCGTTCTGCTGTTAGAGTAAGATGTTAAAAATACCCCGCACGCGGGGTATTTTTTTGCCTGTTTGTGGCAATGTCATCAGGGCTGATTTTGCCATTATGCAGAGCGGTCGCCACCAGTGCTTGCCGGATTCCTATTTGCCCTAACGTTCTCAAATCCTCCTTATCCCTTATTCCGCCCGCAGCAATGATTTTTTGTTGGGGATAGTGTTTACGGTAAGCCGATAATCTATCCAAATCAGGGCCTTGGTTACTGCCTACTCTGGGCAAGCTCATGATAATAATATGTTCAGGCCATAACTCCGGCATTGAAAACAAAGTTTTTGCACCCATTTCGCCTGTTACTGAATAGTCCAGGGACAAAATAAAGTTGCTGTTAAATTTTCTGATGTCAGAAACATTTTCATCATGAAAAGATTCGCTGCCCAGCACGGGCAAAAAATTTTTGTGTTGTTGTAAGTCCGCATTACATAAAGGATACCCACCATCAATCCAGAACGTGATGTGTGGAAAAGTTGACAGCACTCCACTCAATAAATCGACGTTATTGCTTTGTCCAGTAATCGCATTGAGGTCGGCAATGTAGATAGTCGAGAAGCGAAAAAGCGTCCAAAAAGCACCGACCACATCAAAAATATCCGAGGATTTACATAGTTCGGATTTTAATGGCGCATAGTCATCACGGTTACCGTGTTTGGCGTGTACGACGAGTCCGTTTTTGAAGTCAATGACGGGGATAATTTGCATGGTTACTGTACTTAATCCGTTGTCTAGGCGCTTGATGCTAAAATAGCACGTATGAAAAAGTTGAAAATCCTGGTTTTTGAGTATATCACTGGCGGCGGATTGAATAAGTCCGATTTTCCCGAGTCCCTGGCTAGGGAAGGCCTGTTGATGTTGCAGTCCTTGGTTGACGATCTCACTAGGATAGATGTGGTCGAGCCTTTAATCATGCTGGATTACCGCATGATAGGAAGATTATCCCCTAATCCTGCAAATATCCATATTATTGGGACGGAACACGATAGCCACCAAGAATTCACCCGGTTGATGTCATTGTGCGATGCAGTTTGGCCGATAGCGCCGGAAAGTGATGCCATCTTGCAAACCTTATGTGAAGAGGTGGAAAGATCAGGCAAACTATTGCTCACTCCACCCGCCAGTGCCGTTGCCGTCTCCGGTAATAAATGGCTGACATACAGACAGTTGCGACAGCATTCGATAGCCACTGTACAAACGCAAAAGCTGGTCGATTTTAGTTTTATACCAGGCGAATGGATGCTAAAACCTGCCGATGGTGTGGGTTGTGCGGATAGCTATCTGATAATTGACCAGCTAGAATTTGATACACTAACTGCTTCGCTTGATAAGGCTAAATATGTTGTACAGCCCCATATTCAGGGAGAAAAAGCCAGCTTATCCTGCTTGTTTAAACAAGGCCGTGGCTGGTTGCTGTGTGTTAACCGTCAGCACTTTGAGCTTATCAATAAGCAATACCATTTGACCGGAATAAC
>PMDM01000356.1:5229-6078 GCA_003155565.1 Methylococcaceae bacterium
CAGATCCTCGTCCTTGAAATCAATCCCCGTCTTACGACTTCTTATGCAGGTATACATGAAGCCATTGGTATTAATTGCGCCCGTGCAGTCTTAGAATTGCTGGCGGGTGATCCGTTACTACAACCGACCCGTAATCAAGCCGTTAACATCAAAATCACTGGGCAGGAAAGTTATGCAGACTAACATCATGGGCTGGGATATCGGTGGTGCCCATCTCAAAGCCGCATGCTTCCAGCCTGGGTCAGGACTAATTGCCGTCTATCAACAGCCTTGTCAGTTATGGAAGGGAATAGATAAGCTGCATGAGGCGGTTCAAGACATACTAGACGAATCAACAATGCCTATCAGCCGTCATGTGCTGACCATGACAGGTGAACTGGTCGATTTATTTGATGGTAGGGATGATGGCGTTAAACAAATACTGGCAGCGATGAAGCGGCTCCTGCCCAATAGCGAGGTGATGGTTTATGCAGGTAAAGTAGGTTTTTTAAGAATGGACGATGTTAACGCAAACCACTACCCAAGCATTGCTTCTGCAAATTGGCTGGCGAGCGCAACGTGGGCGGCACAAAAAGTAGGCTGTGGATTGTTTGTCGATATAGGTAGTACGACTACCGATATTCTACTGTTAAATGATGGCAAAGTGATGGCAGAAGGCTACACTGACTACCAGCGCTTAATATCCCAAGAAATGATTTATACCGGGATAGTACGGACTGCTGTCATGGCTGTCGCGCAATCAGCCCAAGACGAAGGGAAAGAAGTCGGGTTGATGGCAGAATATTTTGCGACGATGGCGGATGTGTATCGGTTAACCGGGGAATTGAATGAGTTGTACGATCAAACCGA
>PMDM01000054.1:0-816 GCA_003155565.1 Methylococcaceae bacterium
GGGAACACACGGTGCTGGTCACCGAAAATGGCTACGAAGTCCTGACCTTGCGCCAGGAAGAAATGGGCTCGATATGACCGTAACCGTCAAATCAAATTGGCTTTTATTAAAAGAAAAATTGCAGGAATACAAGCAACTTATCAAACAGAATGACCTCAACTTACAGCAAAAGTTTGACCCGCACCAATCCGTCAAAGACCTGCTCAATGAAAATTCCGATTTTATCGACCAGATACTGACCGCGAGTTGGCAACATTTTCTCGGGATTCTCGCCGATGAGCTTTGCTTAATAGCCGTTGGCGGTTACGGCAGGCGGGAGTTGTTCCCGCATTCCGATGTTGATATTGTCGTTATTTTAGATGACAAGCATGTTTCAGATAGCCAGGAAATGTTGACGCGCTTCCTTACTTTTCTTTGGGACATAGGCCTTAAACCAGGCCAAAGCGTATGGACGGTCGAGCAATGCGTGGCTGCTGCAATCGACGACCAGACCATCATGACCAGCATCATGGAAAACCGCGTGGTCACGGGCAACGCAAGCCTATACCAAAAGTTACGGGATGAAATAACGCCCGACAAAATCTGGCCTTCCGACCAGTTTTTCGCCGCCAAAATGCTGGAACAACAGCTACGCCACGCAAAATACCATGACACTGCCTATAACCTCGAACCCAATATCAAAGAAGGGCCCGGCGGTTTGCGAGACATGCAAGTCATCACCTGGGTATTTAAGCGCCAATACAACTCCAAAACCTTACGGGAGTTAATTCAATATGGTTTTTTGCCGGTATCTGAATACGCCCAACTCATTTCCGC
>PMDM01000054.1:907-2698 GCA_003155565.1 Methylococcaceae bacterium
CAATTCATGCAGTTTTATTTCAAGACCATACTTGAACTGCAACGCCTCAATGAAATGTTGTTGCAACTGTTCAACGAACGTTTTGTAATCGGCGAAACCATCAAAGAAGCAGAACCGCTGAACGACCACTTTGTCATCATCAACAATCACATCGAAGCCAAAGATGATAAAGTGTTTGAACGCCAGCCCCTGGCCTTGCTGGAGATTTTCCTGATCCTGCAAAAAAACGCGGCGCTTAAAGGCATCCGCGCCACGACGATCCGGCTTATCCGAAAAAACCTGCACCTTATCGACGATAGCTTTCGACAAAACAAGGCTGCCAATCACCTGTTTATGGAAATATTCCGGCAGCCGCATGGCATCACCACGCAACTTCGGCGGATGAACCGTTACGGCGTGTTGGCCGCGTACCTGCCTTGTTTTGCCAATATCGTTGCCCGTATGCAATATGACTTATTCCATATTTATACGGTGGATGAACATACACTTTTCGTTATCCGTAACCTGCGCCGCTTTTCTCTCGATAAACACAGGGATGAATTGCCGTTCTGCAATAATGTGTTCCTGTTAGTCAACAAACCCGAAATACTCTTTATTTCGGCACTATTCCATGATATTGCCAAAGGGCGAAACGGTGACCATTCGACATTAGGCGAAGAAATTGCCAGGAATTTTTGCCGCCAACACGACTTTTCTTCGCATGACATCAAACTCGTCACCTGGCTGGTACGTAACCATCTGGTGATGTCCATGACTGCCCAGCGCAAAGACATTAGCGATTTGGACGTTATCCATGAATTTGCCCAAAAAGTCGGTAGCGTCGAATATCTTAACCACTTATACCTGCTGACTGTCGCCGACATCCGCGCAACCAGCCCTGAGCTATGGAACTCCTGGAAAAATTCACTCCTTAAGGAACTTTACTCAGCGACGCACAGTGCATTACGCAGGGGCTTACAAAATCCACTAGCCTTGGCAGACCGAATCCTGGAACACAAAAAAGAAGCGAAAGATGAGCTTCTTAGACTAGGCTTTACTGAGTCCGCGCTGGAAAATTTATGGCAACATGTTAGCGATGATTATTTTTTACGTTACTCCACCGATGAAATCGCTTGGCATACGTCCGCCATCTCATCGGCCCGCGAAACCGACATGCCTTGGGTTATCCTACGCTCACAAACTCGTCGAGGCAGCGCGGAAGTCTTTGTTTACGGTAAAAATGTTGGGGCTACATTTTCTTTATGCACAGCGACTCTGGATCAATTAGGGCTTACCATTTTGGATGCCAGAATCATGACGACCAACGATGATTATGTACTCAATACGTTTCAAGTGCTTGAGCAATCGGGAGAACCCATCAACGAATCGTACCGGATAAACCATATCTGCATTGCGTTGCGTAACAACTTGTTGCACCAGGAGGTTAAAGAACACAGAAATATTCACCGACTATCCAGACAAGCCAAGCATTTCCCTATCCCCACCAACATTCAGTTTCATTCTGACCCACTAAACAGGCACACTATTCTCGAACTGATTACGACTGACCGCTCAGGGCTGCTCTCCCAAATTGGCAAGGTGTTTAACAAACAGGACATCAATCTGCATAGCGCTAGGATAACCACCATAGGAAGCCGGGTTGAAGATATGTTCTATATCACAGACTTACAACTACAACCACTCTCCGACCCAAGTAGGCAAGAGCAACTACGCGAAGAGCTTATCTATGTCCTGGATGACATCAAACCCAAGAAAGCGACTAATGCCTAAATAATCGGCTCGCCTCGTGCG
>PMDM01000239.1:0-2502 GCA_003155565.1 Methylococcaceae bacterium
AAAGTGATAGTACCAACTCAATGTGTTGTAGTCGTTAAGTGCCGACAGCACTTTTAAAATGAGCGCGGATTAATACTGAGGAATTGCGCCAAGTATGACGGCATTGCTTTTAAAAACTGCATAAGTTGATATGCCCAGTTTTAACCCCAATGTTTCTGCACTGACCTGAGTTATTGTGACAGCAAGACTTTCACCACCTTGAAGTTGAATCGCAACTTCTGAATCAACGCCATCGTGTTGGACGCGAATCACTTTGCCACTTAGGCAGTTACGCGCTGACAAGATATAGTTATCAGGATCGGTAACAACGATAATCTCTGTGGCATTGATCAACAATAACACATCGCTGCCGATGCTGAGATCAAGTTGGCTTAACTCCGACAAAGTGAGGGATGCAACAATTTTTTCCCCACCTTTCAATTCGACAAACACTTCTGCATTGATTGAACTCGTTTGAATGCCGGTAATTGTGCCAAACAGCTGATTGGTCCCGCTGGTTTTGACCAGCAGCCGTTTGAGTAGTAACTGGACATCAGGATCGTCAGCCAAGCTCCGATTGAGTTGTTGTAAGAACTTGCTGTGTTGCTTTTCCAGACGAGTAAACAGCTTCAATAAGGACTGCCCGGCAGCGGTTAGATTCGTGCCGCCGCCTTTGCTGCCGCCAGTTGCAGAGGTAATCAACACTTTGGGGGCAAGATTGTTGGCGCGTTCTATCATCTGCCAGGCACCTTTGTAGCTTAAACCCATTTGCTTGGCTGCCTGATTGATGGAACCGCTTTGCTCGATTGCCCTCAGTAAGCTGATCATGCGACTGTCGAGTGTGCCGGCCAGACGTAACTCGCCTTCGACCCAAGATGGGATTAGGTTGTCATACGATTTTTTGGGCATATCATTATCTTATCCGGTGACAAATGAAAAAGGCATAACACTTTTTTCATTTAGAGCATGATTTCTTCGAATGAAATAGGTTGTTTCTATGATTCGTTATTTACTTTAATATATAGCGTAATATACTAAGCCTGTAATTTATTTTTAATACGGCAAGTTCTGTTTTACATGGCTATTCAGACGGTGATCAAGGTCAACTAAATTCAATTATAGGTCATTCATGATACTGCAGAACAAACTTCTTCCCCCGTCCAGCCTTAACAGTGCAATCAGTCTGATGGCTGCCGATTTTGCAAATTGTCTAAAAGTACAATTATCTTTAATCAACCGCAATATAACGATTGCGTCCTTATTCAACCAAGGGCGTACAACTGAGTTTTAATCATAGCTAATGAGGAATTGAATATGAAAGCAAGTGCACGCAATCAATTTACCGGAACCGTCAGTGACGTACGTATCGGCGCTGTGAATGCCGAAGTACATGTCAGCTTGAAGGGCGGTGAAACCATCGTTGCTTCGATTACCAAGGATTCCGCCGAAACGCTCGGAATCAAGACTGGCATTGAAGTCATTGCCTTAGTCAAGGCTCCGCAAATTATTATCGTCACCGATTTTGGTGGCTACCGGCTTTCAGCACGCAACCAACTGAAAGGTACGGTGACTCAGGTTAAACCCGGCGGCATCAACTCCGAAGTCGATATCGAATTAAGCGGCGGTGATCAGGTTGCCGCCACCGTTACTAACGACAGCGTCGAAACCCTGGGTTTGCGTAAAGGGCAAGCTGTCACCGCCATCTTTAAGGCGGGCGCTGTTATCCTGGCTGTCGCCGGTTGATGTTTCCGTGCAACTCGGCTGGAAACTGGCTTTTCTTGACCGCGAGTTGCACTTAATCGACTGAGGTAACTATGCTACTGGAAATGAATGTCAAACTGCGCCGGGGTCATTTTGATCTGACCACGCAATTGTCGGTCAGCGATAGCAGCATCGGGTTATTCGGTAAATCCGGCGCCGGCAAAAGCACGGTGCTGGGTTTGATTGCCGGCACTATTCAGCCACAAAGTGGGCAAATCGTACTGGACGGCAAAATTCTGTTTGATAGCCGCAAAGGTATCATCATGCCGCGCGAGCAGCGTCCTGTCGGTGCGGTGCTGCAAATAGACACTACCCATTCGGCTGAAACTGTTCGCGACAATCTGACTTCTGCCTTCAATCGAACTCTTAAGCATCGCCGCATTTTCAAACTGGATTTTTTAATAAGGCTTTTAGAGCTTGGCCCTATCCTCGACCATGCGATCGAACTACTTTCCGCCGGTGAACGCCAGCGGGTGGCGCTGGCTCGCGCATTGCTTAAATCGCCGAAATTATTGCTATTAGACGAAACCTTTGCAGCCATTGGCAACAGTTACCGCATACAGTTGTTGCCAATCCTGAAACGCTTGCAGGATGAACTGAGCTTGCCGGTACTTTACGCCAGCCAATCCTTGGGCGAGATTCTGGCATTGACCGACCGTCTGATCGTGCTGGAGCAAGGCAAAGTGCTGCATAACGGCTCGTTGTTCGAAATAGCCAAATATCAAGGCATGTTGCGTTATCTGGGTATCCGCCAGATCGACA
>PMDM01000239.1:2566-7493 GCA_003155565.1 Methylococcaceae bacterium
GCCGAAATTACGCCGGGCGCTTGCCGGGACATGGCATTGCAAGAAGGTGAGGACATTTATTGCCTAATCAAAACCCATTCCATAGCTTACCTCGCCGAGCTAGACGGAATGCCTTATCAACGGATATTAAACTATGGCGATGGCTGTTATTCTCTAGGTACAACCTGACCGGTAATCGGCGTATTATTGCCTAAATAATCGTCCGCATGATATTGGGAGATTTCACTCACTAACTATCTATGTTTATCCGTCAAATCCATTATCTGTTAGCCTTGGCAAAAACCGGACATTTCGGCCGCGCTGCGGAAGCTTGTCATGTCTCCCAACCCGCCTTATCCACTGCTATCCAGCACCTTGAAGAAGAACTAGGCATTACCATTGTCCACCGTGGCCATCGTTTTCAGGAATTTACCCTGGAAGGTGAACGTGTGTTGCAATGGGCGAGGATTTTAGCGCAAGATTGGGAAAGCATGAAACAGGAGGCGGCTCAATGCAGCCAACAACTGACTGGTACGTTACGCATCGGCGCTATTCCTACGACGCTGGCAGTTACGCCACTATTGACCCAGCCGTGCCAACATGAATATCCCGGCATTGGCATCAATCTGGTTTCGTTGTGTGCAGATGACTTGATTCGTCAACTGGACAGCTTTGAACTCGATTTAGGGATAACCTATCTTGAAGATCCTCGGTTAAAAGGTTTCCAGGTACTCCCCCTGTACCGAGAGCGTCATGTTTTGCTAGCCCGCAACCCCGATCCCCGGCTAATAAAAGCCGACCTTAACTGGACTGATATTGGGAAGTTGCCTTTGTGCCTATTGACCCCGAATATGCAAAACCGCTGCTTGATCGATGCGGCTTTCCGGCAAGCCGGTATCATGCCCAAAGTAATGCTTGAAACTGATTCGATATTCGCTTTGTATGCCCATGTACGCAGCGCTGGATTGTATAGCATAGTCCCGCATAGCTTGTTAAACCTGTTTGAAATGCGCCAGGAAGTTACCGCATTGCCGCTGAATCCAGAGTTATCCCGGGAAATTGGCCTGATCGCCCGATGCCAGGAATTCCCATCACCCATCCAGGATGCCGCCTGGAACATCGCCCAACGTTTGGATTTACAACATCGGTTTGATTCATTTATTGCGGTTCGATAGTAACCTATTCAGCAAAATATTTACAATCCATCGCGATTTTCTGTAATCCACCAGCTACGCTGAAAAAAATTCACTTGCAACGGTAACAAATACCGGTATAAAACATCTAATCAAAGCATAGAGAGGTTGAACTATTTAATAAATCAACCGAATTTCAGAGGAGAAGATGTTGTGAAAAGGTGGCATCGCGTATTTTGGTCATTATTCATCATTGGTATTGGAATGATCGTTATTACGGTGTTACCGAATTCAGCGCTTTTTGCCGGAAAAAGTGCCAATCCTTCGTTAAATAAAGCGGCGGTCAGTTCTGATACGCCCTATATCGTCTTGGGAATGGGGTGTTTTTGGGGGTCGGAAAAACGTATGCAAGCCTTGGCTGGCGTGTTGGATATTGAAGCCGGTTATGCGGGCGGCGATATGGCTAACCCTAGCTACGAAACGCTCCATGACACCGAAGCCTTCATAGAGGAGGGCAAGGCAGTCAAAAACCATGCGGAAGTGGTTAAGGTCTATTACGACCCCAAACAAACCAGCCTTGAACAAGTCTTGGTTCAATTTTGGGAGAACCACAACCCAACGCAAGGCAATCGCCAAGGGAATGATGTGGGCAGCAATTACCGTAGTGCTGTTTTCTACCGTAATGATGAAGAACGCAAATTAGCTGAGCTTACCCGCGACATTTACCAAGCCAATTTGAAGGTAGCAGGTATTACAGACCCTATCACCACTGAAATCGCCCCGCTAAAAAATTACACTTCCGCCGAAGGCTATCATCAGGATTATTTGGAGAAAAATCCGCTGGGCTATTGCGGCTTGGGCGGGATTGGCGTGACCTATTCTGATCCAAGTCGAGCCGATGGGCACCATAGTATGCCTCTAGCAGGTAAATCGGCACAATCCGAGCAAAATTGGCAGCAAATCAAACTCAATAGCAAGGAACAATTGATTGCTTTTGAAGCTGTCGATTGCGTTTATTGCAGACAATTTGATAAAGAGGTGTTATCAACGTGGAAAAACAAACTTCCAATTGTTGCTACCAACTCAACCACGCCCCCAAAGGACTGGAAACTTAACCAAACTTTATTTGCCACTCCAACCATCGTCTTGTTTAGAAACC
The DNA here is from genome assembly GCA_003155565.1 of Methylococcaceae bacterium. Taxonomy (GTDB): domain Bacteria; phylum Pseudomonadota; class Gammaproteobacteria; order Methylococcales; family Methylomonadaceae; genus Methyloglobulus. Next base: position 4,838 of record PMDM01000239.1, read on the forward strand.
AGCGAGAAGTAGCCCGCTATACCGGCTATCAAGGCGCAGAAAAATTCTGGCAATGGTTGGGCCATGCAACACTCAGCAAATAGAAATCGTAAGAATTAGCGGCATTTTTCAGGGTTTCACAAACTTAGGAAACTCTGAACAAGTTGATTCCACCCATGGTTCGACAGGCTTACCATGAGCGGAATCAACCACTTACCGTTCGTCTTTATGCCCCTGTGGGTACTGGGCTTGTCGAAGGACTTAATCAGAGTTTCTTTTAATTCAACAATCCTTTGTATTGATAGCTGTGAGCTATTAACCGATATTTTAAAACGATTAGACGCACGCCATCTCTAACGCAGACAATACTACTTCCCGGCCGGGATAAGTCAGGCATAGCTTTATTTAAGTATGCCTAGTCATCCAATCAACACGAGGTGAAAATAATATGGCTAAAATAGTTTGTGTACTTTATGACGATCCAATCGACGGTTATCCAACATCCTATGCGCGTGACGACCTGCCCAAAATTGAGCGTTACCCGGATGGACAAACCTTACCTACACCAAAAGGGATTGATTTCCAGCCCGGTGCTTTGCTAGGCAGCGTTTCTGGCGAACTAGGGTTGCGGAAATACCTTGAATCGAACGGTCACCAATTAGTCGTCACGTCCAGTAAAGACGGTGATAACAGCGTGCTTGACCGGGAATTGCATGATGCAGAAATCGTCATTTCCCAACCGTTCTGGCCTGCCTACATGACGGCAGATCGCATTGCCAAGGCCAAAAACCTGAAAATGATCGTAACTGCTGGCATTGGTTCTGACCATACCGATTTGCAAGCCGCCATGGATCGCGGCATCACCGTTGCCGAAGTGACTTATTGCAACAGTAACAGTGTTGCCGAGCATGTCGTGATGATGANNATCAAAGGCGGTTGGAATATTGCCGACTGCGTGGCACGCTCTTACGACCTGGAAGCGATGAATGTCGGTACTGTTGCCGCTGGGCGGATTGGCTTGCGGGTTTTGCGCTTGCTTAAGCCATTCGACGTAAAACTGCATTACCTTGACCGCCACCGTTTGCCAGAATCTGTCGAAAAGGAGCTTAATCTGACGCATCACACCAGTTTGGAAAGCTTGACCAAAGCATGCGATGTTGTGACCTTGAACTGTCCGTTGCATCCTGAAACCGAGCATATGATTAATGAGCAATCCTTGGAGAATTTCAAGCGTGGGGCTTATTTGATCAACACGGCACGGGGGAAACTCTGTGATCGCGACGCTATTGTCAATGCCCTGGAAAGCGGCCAATTGGCTGGTTATGCGGGTGATGTCTGGTTTCCGCAACCTGCACCCAACAATCATCCTTGGCGTACCATGCCGAATCATGGTATGACTCCGCATATTTCAGGTACGNNGGTACCAGCTTGTCAGCACAAACCCGTTATGCCGCTGGTACCCGCGAAATCCTTGAGTGTTACTTCGAAGGCCGTCCAATCCGCGATGAGTACCTAGTAGTTCAAGGTGGACAGTTGGCTGGCGTCGGCGCACATTCCTATAGTAAAGGTAATGCGACTGGCGGCTCGGAAGAAGCGGCTAAATTCAAAAAAACTTAACACGATTTAGCTATTTGTTAAACCTTGAGGGATGCTGTGCGTCAAGCGGCATCCCTTTTTTATCGCCCTCGATTGATTTATATTATGAGTCTGATGAAAAATTTTGTATTGGCAATCCCATTTGCTTAAAAAATTTATGAATCCTTCATAAAAATCGACACATAGCATTGATATGAGAATTCATTACTTACAGCATGTGCCTTTTGAGGGTTTGGGCTATATCGAACAATGGCTGCATAAACAGGGTGCAAAAATTTCTTTTAGCCGTGTTTTCGAGGATAGCCGGTTTCCAGAACCATCTGAAATAGACGGATTGATTGTCTTGGGTGGGCCGATGAGCGTCAATGATGTCAGCCTTTATCCTTGGTTGGAAAGCGAGATCCACTTTATTGCGGGCGTAATTGCCGCTGATAAACCGGTACTTGGTATTTGCCTTGGTGCGCAGTTGATCGCAAAAGCTTTGGGAGCATCTGTTTACAAGAATTCATACAAAGAAATCGGCTGGTTTCCGGTCGAGCGGGTTGCATCAGCCCGACAGCCCCTGGTGGAGTCGTTGCTTCCGAAACAGGCGGAGGTCTTTCATTGGCATGGAGAGACTTTTGAACTACCCGCAGGAGCAACGCATTTTGCAACCAGTAAGGCCTGTGCCAATCAAGCTTTTTTGTTTGGTAACCGGGTAATGGGCTTGCAGTTTCACCTGGAAATTATGCTGGAAGGTGTAGAGACGCTCATTTACCATTGCGAGTCCGAGTTGGGAGCAGGTACGTATGTGCAGCAAACGAACCAACTCCTGCGTGACGATCACCATTTTCAACGAGTCCATTCGATGTTAATCCCAATTCTTCAATACCTGTTTCTTAACGAAACAACCATCGAGCCATAGCCGATTGAATAGGCTTTCAACTAAGTAATATGTACCATCAGGCACTTGTATTAAATGAATTATCTCTGCATAAAACCAAGGAAAACTTCATTCCTGTCTAATCAAAGCAATAGCCAATTATTTTGTTAAGAACAACAGTTTATTTTCACACGCGTTATTTACATTTATATATAACGT
>PMDM01000368.1 GCA_003155565.1 Methylococcaceae bacterium
GATTCGCATTTGGGCCATGTGTTTGATGACGGCCCGAAACCAACAGGATTGCGGTATTGCATGAATTCGGCTGCGTTACGGTTTATTCCGGTAGAAGATTTGGAAAAGTCAGGCTATGGGGAGTTTTTGCCGCTTTTTAAGATGGGAGATACTCATAAGTGAGGCGAGAAGTCCTTTTGTTTATTTTATAAAATAATGAAGTTAACCGTATTTATAAGGACATAAACGTGGTTACCCGTCAGCAACACCATGCTATCGTCCAAAACCCCAGCCAATTAACCGTCAACTGGGCGCAAAGTATTTTATATAACCATTCAAATCTTGAGATAAAAGATATAAACATCAATAAGGTAGACATCATTTCTGTGGATGTGGGTACAACTACACGAGTACGTTTGAAAGTCGATCATGATGGCACAAGTGCTCTGCCCAAAAGCTGGTTTGTCAAATTGCCTTCCCTTTCAAGTCGAGCTAGGCTTATTACGGCTTTACCGCGTCTACTTCCCACCGAAGTCCGGTTTTATCATGAAATTGCCAAGTTGGTGCCTGTAAATAAGCCAAAGGTATTAAGTGCGAAAAGCCGATTCGGAAAAGGATCGACCTTGGTATTGAATGATGTGTCCGAATTTGGTGCCACCCCAGGACATGCAGGGGATGCGCTAACGGCTGAGCAAGCACATTTGGTCATAGAACAAATGGCTTATTTCCATGTTCATTTCATGGACAAGGCCAAGTGTGACCCGGGTTTTCGATGGTTGGCAGGGCCTGTTAGACGCTTGGAAGATGGACTAAGTACAGTCTTAGCAGTTCCGCTGATGAGACGGGGTTTGCGTTTGGCAAGTGAATGCGTATCAGCACGATTACATGCGCAAGCCCTGCGCTATGCCTGTTATCGCAAGCAAAATATGCTGTTTTTGTCTAAAGGTATGCCAACCTTGGTGCACCATGATTGTCACCCCGGTAATTTGTTTTGGGATAACGAAAAGCCGGGTTTCCTTGATTGGCAAATGGTGCGAATGGGTGAAGGGATTGGTGATGTGAGTTATTTTTTGGCGACCTCGCTTATGCCTGAAATCAGGCGGGTACACGAACTTGATTTACTTTCCAGGTATCATGAAATAATGTTTGCAAATAATCCAATGACCACAGATTTTGCCAGTTTATTGAACCGCTACCGTGTGCATCTGGTCTATCCGTTTGAAGCGATGATTGTGACGCTTGCAGTCGGTGGTATGATGCAGTTGGAAAGCAACCTTGAAATGATACGCAGGGCCGCGCAAGCCATTGAAGATCATGACACATTTGCTATCTTGTCAGCCATGACTTGAGCTGGTTGACGCAAAAACACACCATAAAGTAGCGATCGCTCTACAAATTTGACTATTCCTGAGTAAAAGTTATACCGAGTGGTAAGTTTCAGTAGGAGAAGTTTATGAAGCAAGATCAACATTATTTGATGGGTCAATCCAATTGTACCGCCGCCGCTGTCGTTAAAGGTATAGACCGGGATGTGGAGTGGGGCGAAGATATTCTCATGCTGGGCTTGGGTATCGTGATGTTATCTTCCACGTTCGCACCTGTCGCTCCGCCAACTGTCCTTTTGCCTCTGGTTGCACTCACATTTGCTATAACCTCAAGCCTGGCGCGTATAAATTACCACAACATGGAACGCAAACTTCTGGCATCACTGGAACAATTGAACAGTTCCGAGCAGACCAAATTGAATCCTATTTGCAGGGTTTTTGTTGAACAACCCATGTGTGCGCTGTCCGAGTCGTATAATCCTTTGAAAAATCTAAAGCGATTTGGTAAAAGCGCTATAGGTGGGGCGTTAATCAATCCATTCTGGTTGCCTATTTTTTACACCATGGGTATCCAGATTATTGAAGAAAACAACCTCGTTGTGCTGAACAGGGCGGTTATCCGAGTTGAGCAAAGGCTTTCGCCAAAGTCAAGAGTTAATCAAGAAGAGTGATTAATCCATAACTACAAACCTAACGCCCTAAACTCAGTGCATTGCCGGGAGCGCTGCCAAACGCGCTCGAATTCTTCGTAAAGTTGACGGTTGCGGGAAGGTAAAGTTGGACTCCAAACTGCCGTGTAATGACTGCTTTGCTGACGGAAGAGGTAACCATCGCGGTCGTTGATAATAAAGGCCGATGGATATTGCAGGTCGTCAGGCTCGACAGGTGTGCGTAATAAAAATGCAGACGGCAGTCGTTGCGCCAGATCCAACAAAGGATGAGGTTGACTGCGTACCGCCAGCGTGTCTTGCACAATAATCAGCACGTTGCCGCCGCTACTATTAATGTTAATGGCAAATTGTTTGAGGGCTTCGACAATATCTGCCCGTCCATACAAAACGTGTTCCAGATCAGGGCTGTAGATACAAATTTGCCGACGCGCCTTGTCTATGAGTTGAAGTGTGGCAGATAGCGTGTCCTCCAAGGTCTTGAATTCGGTGATTTCTACCAAGGAGCCACGCGGTTTTGGGGCAGGGCGGCTGGACATAGTTACGGGTTCTAACTTCAAGCGCATGATCTGATGGGGGATATTGGCTTCCATGAAAGCATCGCCTTCTTTGGTAAAGCCAAACTTCTCGTAAAACCCCAACACATTGGTTTGGGCATTAAGCGACACTCCTGTCCATCCCAATTTACGTGCCTTATCAATTAAGTTCATCAATAAAGCTTCGCCAACTCCTTGCCCCCGCCATGTTTGTAACACGGCCATGCGCCCAATTTTACCATCAGGTGTCAGCCTGCCTGTACCAATCGCTTGATGTTGGTTGTCACGGGCAATAAAGTGGTGACAGTCTGGATCAACAATGTCGAATTCTACTTCCTGCGGTATGTTCTGCTCGACAACAGACACGGCTACACGCAGGGTGCGAAGATCGTCAAAATCAGCATGATAATCGGCAGGTTCAATACGGAAATCGGATATATTCATAGCTTAATTCGATGGTTACAGGTCGTTTGGAGGTACTTCATTATTTCTTGGATTTAGAAACTGATTTTCAATGCTGATTACAATCAATAGAAATATAGACTGTTTATCTTGTTTTTATGGATTATTCTAATCAAGCTGAACCATAAGCTGCTCTTGTGTTGTCTATAAACCGTTATAATGGCTATGTGAAACGTACGGTAAAAACTAGAAGATATTGCGTACCAAGCCAAGTATGAAAAATTATGGGGTGTCAAACTGGATCCAAAACGCGGATTGACTACCGTGGAAATGATACACGCCATCCTGCATGGGGAAGTGTTCGGCATGTATATTGAGGGTGAAAATCCAGCCATGTCTGATCCCAACCAAAACCATGTCCGTGAAGCCTTTGCGGCACTGGAACATTTGGTTATTCAGGACATTTTTCTCACTGAAACGGCTGGCTTTGCCGATGTTATTCTACCTGCCTCGGCTTTCTACGAAAAAACCGGGACTTTTTC
>PMDM01000383.1:0-3225 GCA_003155565.1 Methylococcaceae bacterium
TAGCCGCTACCATCCCATTTTTCCTGATGGTATAAACAAATTTGATGGGCTATCTGCATAAAAGGGTTCCAGCCGATTTGTGTTGCCACCGAATTAATAATATCTGCGCCAATTTGCGGGTGGGCTTTCATGATTTCAAACTCGATCTCGGTTAGACGGTCGTTCTTGAGCAGGATATGGTCACGGATGCCGATTTTTCCAATGTCGTGCAGTGGTGCGGCCTTGAATAATAATTCAATGACATCGTTGGTCAGTAGGGGCTTGAATTTAGGATGGTGTTGCAGATGTTGCGCCAAGGCCTTGATGTATTCCTGGGTGCGTTTGATATGTGCACCAGTTTCCGGGTCACGGTATTCGGACATGGAACAAAAACTGCCAATAATGCCTTCCTGGGTACGGGCAACCAGTAAAGCCATTTCTTTGGCATGAAGGAACTCTCGTGTGTATTTCATCAAAGCCAGTGTCAAAAAGGCCATCAACGCCATCATAACGGGCAGGGCAGGAGAAATGACGATTCCGGTATTGGCTAGAAGTAGCTGTGACAAGACGAATAACGCAACTATCAGTAGGCATGGGATGACGGCAATCGCAACTGGGCCGGTACCGGACAACCCCATTAACAAAACTAAACCTATCACGACGGCGACTAACAATTCTAATGACTGAGCACTGTTAGGGCGATGCAGGAAATCTTGCCGTGATAAGTTGTCAACGATTACCGCGTGGAACTCGACCCCCAGAAATTGTGGATCGTAAGGCGTAGGCCGAACTTCATGTAAGCCAGATGCAGAGAAACCGACAAAAACAGTCTTACCTTTTAAGCGGTTTACTGCCACAATCCCGGAAAGCAAATCGTAGGCTGAAATTTTTTCAAAGCCCTGTCCATCCGTTGGGAATTTAATCAGTAAATTACCGGCCTTATCCAGGGGGACAGAGATTTTTCCTAACTGCAAACTCAAACCCGTTTCGCTGGCAGAAACTAAAAAGCGGTCGATTGCGTTTGCAGTTAAAAAAGTTTGCAAAGCAAGGCTGGGGTAAAGACGGCCTTTGTATTCAATAACTAATGGCGTTTTGCGATAGATGCCGTCGTTATCCGACATCGAATTGATAAATCCGCTAGCGTTTGCCCCTTCCTGTATTGGCGGTACGTTACAGGCGACACTGACTGCATGGTGCAACTCGTTTTTTTCTGCGTTGGCCGAAAAAAATGCGCCACTGGCCGACTTGGGTTGACAGGCATTGTCGTTAGCGTTGTCAAAAGTAAAAAAATAACTGGGTACAAAAGGCCCCGTCTTCAATGTCTGGGCAAGAATCGTGTCGTAATCCCAAAGCGATTCCTTTATTGTCGTTAGCGGTAGTTTTTGTTGTAAATCCTGTTCTATCACACGCTGGATTTCTAAAGGTGATGTCCGGTCTTTCTCTACAAATACGGCATCAATGCCTACGGCAGCAGCGCCAGACTGCTTTATGGCTTCCAGCAAACGCGCCACTTGATAGCGCGGCCAAGGCCATTGTCCGAAAGCTGCAAGGCTAAGTTCGTCCACTTCAACGATGACGGGTAATGGGGAAAGCGCTGTTTTTGGTAATAGCCCGATCTGGATGTCGGTAACGGCATTATTCAGTCGCTCGACGAAAGTGGGTTTGTTTATTGCTAACGCCAATAGCAAAAGCGTCAACACTGTTCCTACGAGGATGGTTTGCATTCGCCCCATTGCAGTCGAGGGCAGGGTCGCCAGACTTCCTTGCTGGGTAGTATGCAATCCTTGCAAAGCACTTACCGGATTTCTACTTCTACACGCCGGTTACGCGGTTCATCAACATTGTCGGCGGTAGGGATTGCTGGGTCATTTTCGCCATAATAACGAATATCCATACATTCTTTAGTGATGCCAATGTCTATTAAAGCCTTGGCGACCATTCCGGCGCGTTTCATGGAAATGCCTCGGTTCATCTCGTTATCTCCAACACGGTCAGCGTGTCCGATGACGCTTAGGTCGCAGGATTTACGCGCTTGGATTGCTGCCTTAGCTTTAGCGAGTTCTGCATTGGCCTCAGCGAGTAAATCGGCGTTCCCCGTTTCAAAATAAAAACGGAAATGTTCTGGAGGTGTCGGTTCCTTCGCCAAAGTCTCAGCAAACATATCGTTGATTTTTTTATCGCTTAACTGCACAGCTTGAGTGGGTGCTTGTTCTGCTTGTTCTGCCTCTGCGCTTTCATTGGCCTTAGTCAATACTGTCGATCCCGCTTTGGTCGTAACTGCGACTTGCCCGACTTTACCGCCAGCATCGGGTATCAAAACGACGGTCGTACCTGTAGAGCAACAGGCTGTAATCAAACTGCCGATAAACGCTAAAAATAATATCCTGATAATCATAATAGACTCCACAAATCGAGTTGGATTAAAAGCCGTTAATCGACTTCAATCAAGATTTTTGTTCCGCGCAAACCTAGCGTTGCGGTTGGGGTTTTGAATTGTACAGAACCCGGTGAAATCCTGCCGATAGCGCCTGACACAAACGCAACCGAGCCTTTTACTACCCGTGATATGAAGGAAACATTGTGTTCGGCGGGTTTGAACAGGAAATCTTCAACAATTAATTTGCCGCTAGGCCCTAGGGTCAGCACGGCACCATCACTAAAAATAATGCCGACTGCGCCATCTGAGTTGGTAATAATAGTGTCGCCCTCAAAAATTTCCGCGCCTACTTGCAGATTAATTTCTGCCCCTTGTCGAATGACAGTGGCGACAGGTTGATATGTTTTCACCAAACCGATACGCCCAGTTGCTATCGAGGTTGGAGAAATTAGCAATAGAATCCCAAATAAAACGAAATGGACAGCGGACTGCGTAAGATAATTTTTGTACCGTAGAATCATAAAAACACCCCGTAAAAGTGCGGATCTGATGAAGTTCACCCTATCAGTATAAGCTAAAGTGGTTTTTTTGCTCAGAAAGTCAGCGCATTACATCAATCGCTAACCTAGCCTTATCCCATCCTTTTCAATCAACACTAATTTTTTCTTGTATAGCGCACCAATGGCCTGTTTGAAGACTTTTTTGCTGACGCCGAAAGCGTTGTAAATGGCTTCTGGCGGGCTAAGGTCGCTTAATGCCAAAAAACCTTGGTTGTCTTTTAGCCGAGTTAATATTTTATCCGTAAGTTCTTCGACCTTACCGTAACCGGGTTGATGCAAGGTAAGGTCAATTTTGCTATCTTCGCGGAT
>PMDM01000383.1:3293-3567 GCA_003155565.1 Methylococcaceae bacterium
AACAGTTTTACCAGATAGGATTTGCCCACTTCCAGTTCGTGGTGTTGCTCGCCAAACGGAACCAACAAGTCTTTAGGCAAGCCCCAGTCCAGAAACGCACCCACATAATTCAGTGAAACCACTTTCAGCCAGGCAATATCATCGACCAGTGCTTTGGGAATGGTGGTGGTAGCTGCTAAATGGCTCTCCATATCGACGTAGACGAACACATCAAGCGTATCACCCACCTTACAAATTGGCGGCTTTTTGTCAACCAGAAGCACTTTTGCCGATG